>JAQGIX010000316.1 GCA_028290925.1 Phenylobacterium sp.
GGTGGACGGTCTTCTTGGTCCCGCTCATTTCCGAGACGTGGACCAGGCCCTCGACACCGGCTTCCAGCTCCACGAAGGCGCCGTAGTCGGTGATGTTGGTGATGCGGCCGGTGAACTTGGCGCCCACCGGGTACTTGGCTTCCACGCCGTCCCACGGGTCGGACTGCAGCTGCTTCATGCCGAGCGAGATGCGCTGGGTGTCGGGGTTGATCTTGACGATCTGCACCTTGACCGTGTCGCCCACCGCCAGCACCTGGCTCGGGTGGGAGACGCGCTTCCAGCTCATGTCAGTGACGTGCAGCAGGCCGTCGATGCCGCCCAGGTCCACGAACGCGCCATAGTCGGTGATGTTCTTGACCACGCCTTCGCGGACTTCGCCCTCGACCAGCTGGGAAACCAGCTCGGTGCGCTGTTCGGCGCGGGCTTCTTCCAGGATCGCACGACGGGAAACCACGATGTTTCCGCGAGGCCTATCCATCTTGAGGATCGCGAACGGCTGCTCGCGGCCCATCAGCGGGCCCACGTCGCGCACCGGACGGATGTCCACCTGACTGCCGGGCAGGAAGGCCGAGGCGCCGCCCAGGTCGACGGTGAAGCCGCCCTTGACGCGGCCGACGATCGAGCCGTTCACCGGCTCGTTGCGCTCATAGACGGCCTCGAGGCGCGTCCAGGCTTCTTCGCGGCGGGCCTTCTCGCGGCTGATCACCGCTTCGCCCAGCGCGTTCTCCACGCGCTCCAGGAACACCTCGACGGTGTCGCCGACCTTCAGGGCGGCGGGGATCTCGCCGTCTTCGCCGTGGCCGAATTCCTTCAGCGACACCCGGCCTTCGGTCTTCAGACCGACGTCGATGATCGCGAAGTCCTTCTCAATGGCCACGACCTTGCCGTGGACCACTTGGCCTTCCATCAGATCACGCCCGCCGAGCGACTCGTCGAGCAGCGCGGAGAAGTCTTCGCGCGAGGGGTTCAGGCTCATATCGTCAGCCATTGTCTTCTTTCGTCTTCAAATGACATGGGCGCCGCGCGCCCTAAGGCGTCGGACGGACATCCCCACATCGGTTAGGGGTTGGACCGAAGGCGCGGGAATACCCGCACCGGTTCATTTGCCCGCAGCCGTCAGAGGGTAGGGCGCGGTTGGATTGCTCGGCCGGGGGGTTCCTTTAGGAAGCTTCCCAGCGGGCGCGCGCCGCCTCGACGATGCGGCGGGCCGCATCGGCGGCCTGCTCTATAGTCATTTCAGAGGTGTCCAGCAAGACCGCGTCCGGCGCCGGCCGCATGGGCGCGTCGTCGCGGCCGCCGTCGCGGGCGTCGCGCCGGCGGATGTCGGCGAGCACCTCGTCGAGGCTGACGGCCTCGCCCTGCGCCTGCAGTTGCCGCCAGCGCCGCTCGGCGCGGACTTCCGGCGTCGCGGTGACGTAGAGCTTGGCCGGGGCCTCGGGACAGATCACCGTGCCGATGTCGCGCCCGTCGAGGATGGCGCCGTCCTCCTGGCTGGCGAAGGTCCGCTGGAACTCCAGCAGTTCGCTGCGCACGTGCGGATGGACCGCCACCTGGCTCGCCAGTTCGCCCGCCTCGCGGGTGCGCAAGCGCGGATCGTCCAGTTGCTCGGCGGTCAGGGTGGCCGCGGCCGACGCGCAGATCTCCGGGTCCTTCAGGTCGCCGGTGCGCTGCGACAGCACCCCCACCGCCCGGTAGAGCAGGCCGGTGTCCAGCACCGGCAGGCCGAACGCCTCGCCCAGGCGCTTGGCGATGGTCCCCTTACCCGAGGCGGCGGGGCCGTCGACGGCGATGACGAAGGGGCCCTTCACCTCACGCCTCCGGGAGGGGAGCGGCTTCGATTTCGCCGCCCAGGCCCTGCATCAGGGCCACGAAGCCCGGGAAACTGGTGGCGATCATGCCGGGCTGATCGACGGCTACGGGCGCCTCGCTGGCCAGCCCCAGGACCAGGTGCGACATGGCGATCCGGTGGTCGCCGTGGGTCGCCACCCGCGCGCCGCCGGCCACGCCATGGGCGCCACGCACGGTCCCGATCACCGTCAGGCCCTCCGGTTCCTCCTCGACCCCGACGCCGCAGGCGGCGAGGCCGGCGGCCATCAGGGCGATGCGGTCGCTTTCCTTGACCCTGAGCTCCGCCAGGCCGCGCATCACCGTCGGGCCCTCGGCGAAGGCCGCGGCCACGCCGAGGATCGGATATTCGTCGATCATCGAGGGCGCCCGCTCGGGCGGGACCACCACGCCCCTCAGGCGCGAATGCCGGGCGGTGACGTCGCCGACCGGCTCGCCGCCTTCCTCACGCAGGTTCGTGACGCTGAGATCCGCGCCCATCTCCCGCAGGGTCTCGAGGAGACCGATGCGTAGGGGATTGAGCAGCACGCCCTCCACGGTCACCTCCGAGCCGGGGGTGATCAGCGCCGCCACCAGCGGGAAGGCCGCCGAGGACGGATCGCCCGGCGCGCGCACCGCGGTTCCGACCAGCGCCTGGCCGCCGGCCACCACGATCCGGCGCTCGCGGCCTTCGTCGGCGACCTCCACCTGCGCCCCGAAGGCGCGCAGCATGCGCTCGGTGTGGTCGCGCGTGGCCTCCGGCTCGACCACCTCGGCCCCGCCGTCGGCGTGCAGCCCGGCCAGCAGCACCGCCGACTTCACCTGCGCCGAGGGCTCGGGCAGGCGGTAGGCGATGTGCTTCAGCCCGCCGCCCCTGAGCGTCAGCGGCAGCCGCTCGCCGGAGCGGGCGGTCCAGGTGGCGCCCATCTCGCCCAGCGGCTTCAGCACCCGGCGCATCGGCCGGCCGCGCAGGGATTCATCGCCGGTGAAGGTGACGCTGAGGTCGAACCCCGCCGCCGCCCCGAGGATCAGCCGCACCCCGGTCCCGGCGTTGCCGCAGTCGATGACATCGCCGGGCTCGGCGAAGCCGCCCAGGCCGCGCACCCGCCAGCGGCCGCCGCCCAGGCGCTCGACCTCCGCGCCGAAGGCCGCCATGGCCGCGGCCGTGCGCAGCACGTCCTCGCCCTCGAGCAGGCCCTCGATGGTTGTTTCGCCGGTCGCCAGCGCGCCCAGGATCAGCGCGCGGTGGGAGATGGATTTGTCCCCCGGGGCCCGCACGCGCCCTTTCAGGGGGCCGGCGCGCCTGGCGGTCAGTTGAGCCGCCGTCATAGGTTAAGAACGAGCCTCCCGCAGGCTTCGGATTTCACGAGGGGGATTGCTTTTGACAGTGGCTCTCGCCCATGGCAAGGGAGCCCGCTTTCCGCGACACCCCCCGACACCTCAGAGGCACGCGACATTGGCCATTCCCGAGCTGGGCGCAAAACAGATATGCCCCAACTGCCAGGCGAAATTCTACGATCTCGGCAAGCGGCCGGCGCACTGCCCCAAGTGTGCGACGGAGTTTGATCCTGACGAGGCGATCCGCAACCGTCGGGTCCGCGCGCGCGCGGTGACCCCCGAGCCCGAGGTCGAGGAGGAGCGCGAGGACCAGGTCCTGGAGCCCGTCGAGGCCGACGAGGAAGAGGAAGAGGTCGTCACGCCGGAACTGGACGCCGTGGTCGATGATCCCCCGATCGCCGGCGACGACGATGAGGACGACACCGTCGAGCCGGGCGTCAGCCCGGTCACCGAGGACCTCGGCGAGTTCACCGAGGACGAGGAGGTCGAGGACGACGCCGACGTGCCGTTCCTCGAGGAGGAGGACGACGACTTCGACGACGCCGAGATCGAAGGCCTGCCCGGCGAGGGCGAGGACGAACGGTAGGACGCAACCCGGGGCCGCTTAGCCGCCGCGACAAAAATCGCGCGGCGGCGGCCTTGATCGCGCCCGACTGTTTGAATAGGTTCCGCGCCTCTCGCGGGGCCCGCCCTCTCGGGAGATGACCTGAGAGACGACCTTGGGGCTATAGCTCAGCTGGTAGAGCGCTTGAATGGCATTCAAGAGGTCAGCGGTTCGACTCCGCTTAGCTCCACCATAAAGGCCGCCTCCCGAAAGGGGGCGGCCTTTTCCACATCCAAATCCAATGGCTTAGCTGAATCTCCGGGGCGGGCTCGGACCTGATGGTCCGGGACGAGTCTTCTATCCTCGCCTCGGGGGCGCCGGGGTCGTTGGAGAAGACGGTCGGCTATTTCACGCCCAACTGGGTCATGTAGGTCGCATTGTCCCAGAAGAGGTATTCCTCATCCATGACCCCGTTCTTCCAGTGACCGACCGTCGCCATGGGCAGGGTGAATGACTTCCCGGTGGGCTGGATCATCGTGCCATTGGGACCGGGCATTGGCTTGGTGAACGTGCCCTGCATCACCCCGATGACCGACGTCCAATCCCCGCCCTGGGCGATCCGCACAGGATGTTGCTTGATCCTCGTATCCGGCGCGTAGACGAACATGGCCTTCAAATCGGCGATGTGCCGCTTGAGGCCGTGGGTGACGTGCCCGTCAGGCCAATGCGCGGCGATGTCTGCGCTGTGGCTTTCCTTCAGCCGGTCCCACTTCTGGTTCGAGAAAACGTCGAAATCGAGAGTGTCGAACGTCTTGAGGTGAGCTTGGGCGATCTGCTCGGCATGGCGGTATCGCTCAAGTTCGGCCTGCGCCTTCGAGGGCGCCGCTTGCGACGCTCCTCCGATGATGCCGGAAACGAGAACGGCTATCGCTGCGGCTTCGAGTGGCCGGGTCACGCGCACAGGCAATGGAACCTCCGCTAATTATGTCCCAGAATCCTCGAGGGGACCCGGGCGCCGACGCAATGAAGACGCGGGCGGCCTCGCTCTCGGCGTCCTCGCCGGGATTATGCGCGCGGCGGCGTAGGTCGAGCAATCAATGCCGCTGCTCGGAAGTTCAGCCTCCGCCGACGTCCTGCGACAGGAGGTGAGCGAGCCGAGGGTGGATCGGCGCCTACCGCTCGCTGTTGGCCGTGGTCAGGCGCTTGTCGTGGGCGCTGGTATGCGACCAGCTGCTGATAGGCAGAAGGCCCGCGGGCCGCTCCGGCGGGCCTTCTCCGCTTCTAGATTGTTGCGGGGAGCCTCCGGAGAGGGCTATCGGAGAGCAGCTTCGGCAGGAAACGGATCATGCAACTGAAGACCCCGGCCGCTCGGCCCGCCCTCGTCG
>JAQGIX010000326.1 GCA_028290925.1 Phenylobacterium sp.
TCGGAGAGCCAGATCGGCAACCTGCACCTCGGCATCTTCGACGCCGCCAACGCGCGCCCGCATCCCAATCCCGAGGGCGTCGGCCCGCGCACGCTGGCTCCCGACGGCCGGAAGGCCCGCATCTGGATCCTGGTGGGCGACGGCCAGTCGTACGAGGACATCCTGGCCCGCGCCGTCGAGCGCGGCGCGACCGAGCTCTGGCGCGACCACTACTGGAAAGAATTCAACGGCTTCAATCACGCCTTCCGCGATCCCTGGGGTAACGAGATCATCCTGTGGGGCAAGGCCGGCGCGGACCCGCAAATCCCTGCAACCTATACCCAGGAGTAGCCGCATCTTGCCCGCCGCCAGCCGTCAGCGCTGGTTCACCTTCTCCGCGGTGAGCCTGATCTTCTTCGTGGTCTCGGCGGGCGCTTTCTCGTCCCTGGGGGTGGTGCTGCCCGCCATGGTGAGCGAGCTGCACTGGAACTGGACCCAGGCCGGGTTCGGCTACACCCTGCTGGGGCTGGCGTGCGGGCTGGCGAGCCTCATGCCGGCGGTGCTGATCCGCCGGATCGGAGTCCGCGGCACGATGGCGGTCGGCACCGTCGCCATGGCCGCGGGCTTCGCGGCGATGGCGATGACCCACAGCGTCTGGCTCTACCTCCTGGGCACGCTGCTGATCGGCTTGTCGTTCGCGCTGGTGAGCACGGTGCCCGGCACCCACGTGCTGACCGACTTGTTCAAGAACCGATCCACGGCGCTGGGAGCCTATTTCACCATCGGCGCGCTCGGCCAGGTGGCGGGCCCTCTGATGTACGTCGGCGTGCACGAGTTGACGAACGGCTGGCGGCCCTACTGGCTGACCTTCGTGGTCATGGCCCTGGCGGCGGGGCTTTTCGCCATCCTGACAACGCCGGGCAAGCGCGACGAGAGCCATCACGCGGCCGCGGCGCCGGAGATCGAGGGCCCGGGCGAAGTGCTTCAGGGGCTGAAGGACTGGACGGTGCGCCGGGCGCTGGCGACCTCGCAGTTCTATGTGATCGTCGGCGGCTACACGACCTTCCTGCTGATCAATACGACGGCGCACGGCTTCGCGGTCGCGCACCTGACCGAGCGCGGCGTGGATCCGAAGGCCGCCGCCGCCATGCTCAGCCTCGAGGCCTTGATCGGGGCGGGCGTGTCGGTGCTGGGCGGCGTGGTCGGCGAGAAAGTCTCGGCCAAGACCCTGATGATCGCCTCGCTGCTGGCGCTGACCATCGGCACCGCGGGCCTGGCGCAGGCCAGCGGCTGGGCGCTGATGATGGTCTATGCCCTGGGCGTCGGCCTGGGTCTGGGCCTCTCGCTGCTGGCGTCGACCATGCTGCTCTTCCAGTACTTCGGAAAGCGGCCGAACCTCGAGCTCTTCTCCATCATGTGCCTGATCAGCACCTCGGCGGCGATCGGCCCCGCCTTCGGTGGCTGGGGTCGCGACACCACCGGCAGCTTCACCGGCATGTTCTGGCTGTGCGTGGCGATCCCCGCAGCCATGCTGGCCGCCACGCTCTTCATGCGTCCGCCCGCGCTCGCCCCGGCGCCACGGGTCCGCACGGCCAGCGAGCCCGCGTCATGAGCGCCCCGGGCCTCCAGGCCGACCTGCTGATCACCGGCGCCACGCTGATCACCCTGAACGCCGAGCGCCAGGTGATCGAGGACGCCGCCCTGGCGATCACCGGCGACCGCATCGTGGCGGTCGGCAAGCGCGAGGCGCTGGCCTCCAGCATCGTGGCGCGGGAAGTGCTCGACGGCCGACGCTTCGTCATTACGCCGGGCTTCGTCGATGGCCACATTCACATCACCGGCGATCCGATCACCCGGGGGTTCGCCCGCGGCGGGCCCGACGACAGCTGGTCGGACAAGCTGCAGCGCTGGGTGATCCCGATCTTCAAGGCGCAGACCGCCGAGGAGGAGCGCATCGCAGCCCAGGTCGCGGCGCTCAGCATGATCCGCTACGGCACGACGACCTTCGTCGAGGCCGGCACCGTCATCCAGCTGGACGCCGTGATGGATGGCCTGGCCGAGACCGGCATTCGCGGCCGGGTCGGCCAGTGGGTGGAAGGCCGGGCCTTCGATCCCAATGCGGACCAGGCGGCGGCTTCCGCCGCGGCCATCGCCATCCTGGAAGGCGAGGTCGAGCGATACCCCGACGAGGGTGGCGAGGCGCGGCTGGCGGCCTGGCCCATCCTGGTCGGCCATTCCACCAATTCCGACGACGTCTGGCGGGCGGCCAAGGCGTTGGCGGATGCGCATGGGCTCAGGGTTTCGGCCCACATGAGTCCGCGATCCGGTGATCCGGAATGGTTCCTGGCGAAGTACAACCGTCGCCCGCTCGAACACCTGAGCGACATCGGCGTCCTGGGCGAGAGCGTCATGCTCACCCATCTGGCCGATATCGACGACAGCGAGCTCGACCTCCTGGTGGAGTCGGGAGCGGGGGCCATTCACTGCCCGCACGCGGCCCTGCAGGGCGGCTTCGGCTTGGCGCACATCGGCAAGTTCCCCGAGATGCTGGACCGCGGGGTCAACGTGACGCTTGGCACCGACGGGGTGGCGGCCGACATCCTGGCTGCGGGCCGGCTGATGGCCAGCCTGTTCCGCGACGCGCGCCGCGACCAGGAGCTGATCCCGGCCACGGCGATCCTGGAGATGGCGACGCTGCATGGCGCGCGGGCCATGGGCTGGTCCTCACGGATCGGCTCGCTGGAGGTGGGCAAGAAGGCCGACTTCGTGCTGCACGACACCGATCTCCCGGAGTGGGGCCCTATCTTCGACGCAGTCGGCCAGCTGGCCTTGAGCGCCCCATCCTCCGGCGTGCACAGCGTCTGGATCGACGGCGTGCGGGTGCTGGACGCCGGCCGCGCCACCCTCATCGACGAAGCGAAGCTCCGCGCCGACGCCCGCCAGGCCGGCCGGGCGGTGATCGCCCGCACCAACCTTCCGAACCGGACACCATGGCCCGTCAGCTGATCGCCGCACCACCGCCGACCCCGACCGAGTGGCGGGCCGCCATGGGGTACTTCCCGACCGGGGTCACCGTGGTGACCTGCTGGCAAGGGCGCACGCCGCTGGGCTCCACGATCAACGCCTTCTGCTCGGTCTCGCTGGAGCCGCCGCTGCTGCTGATCTGTCTCGACCGCGCCAACCCGCTCTGCGGCCCACTCGCCGAATGCGGGGTGTTCGGGGTGAATATCCTCGCCGAGGACGGCCGCGACCTGGCTCGCCGGTTCGCCGTGGCCGGGGACATCGATCGGTTCGAGGGACAGCCGTTCCGCGCCGTGGACGGCGGGGCGCCGCAGCTGGAGGCCGCGCCAATCTTCATCGACTGCGTGGTCGAGACCACCACCCGGGCGGGGGACCATTTCGTCGTCATCGGGCGCGGGACCCGCATCGAGCACACTTCGGCCGCGCCGCCTCTGCTGTACCAGAAGGGGCGTTTCCTGAGGTTCGATCCCGATGTCTGATACCGCCGTTCGGCATGGGCGTGCGCGACCGGCAAATTGTCGTGCGCCTACGGACAAGAGCCGGGTCCTGACGGCGTATAGCGTTGCAACTTGCGGAGCTTCTGATGAGGCGTGAGCGATGACCAGCCAGACCAGTCATTCCGTTGGTCCCAGCCGGACCACCTGGACCCACATCGCCTTCGCCGTGAAGGACATCGACGCCAGCATCGCCTGGTACGAGAAATTCACCCACCTGCGGCTGCTGACCCGCGGGGAGGACACCGACGGCAAGAACGCCTGGCTTGGCGATCCCAGCAAGCCGGACTCGCCCTTCATCCTGGTGCTCGGTCAGTTCTACGAGGGCCACGACCCCTTCGCGCCCGCGCCTCACCTGCCGATGGGCCCATTCGCCCATATCGGGATCGAGGCGTCGAGCAAGCAGGCCGTCGACGACATCGCCGCGCAGGCCAAGGCGGAAGGCTCGCTGGCCTTCGGGCCGGTGCAGATGCCCAAGCAGATCGGCTACGTCTGCTTCATCAAGGATCCTGACGGCAACACGATCGAATACTCCTACGACCAGGGCGTCTACGAGACGGCGCGCAAGGTCTGGGGCAAGACGGCCGAGCCGGTTTGAGCGGCGGCCGCCGAAACATGACGGAGGCGACTTCGGAGACCTGAGTTGAGCCAGGAGTGATCGCCGCCCCACGCTGAAGCGTCGGCGCAGATCGCTCGGCCCCCACAGGTCACCATTACGTCGCCCAACGCCGCGAGCGATGCCGCCTAAAGACAAGGTCTTTCGGTGTGTATCTTTGCTTCTTTATTACAACATTACTGTTGTTGTTCCGCTCACCGAAATCATCGGTGACGAATTGCCGATT
>JAQGIX010000402.1 GCA_028290925.1 Phenylobacterium sp.
CAATCGCACCTTCGTCGGCCATGACGTACCCCTTGTTCGAGGCCGGAGCCTGCCGGTTCAAACAAGCGTTCGCAAGCCTGACGTTGCGGAATGTCAGGTGCTCCCCTTCAGGGGGAGCTGTCGCGAAGCGACTGAGGGGGTTGAAGGGCTCAGGAGCCTGACGTTTGTGGGTTGCAACCCCCTCCGGCCCTTTGGGCCACCTCCCCCTAAGGGGAGGATCTGGGCGGATAGGCGTGGCGTACGCCTGCGGGGTCTTGGACTTCGTCGCCGTCGAGATAGGCCGGTCCGACCGGGACCTTGCCGTGACCGCCGGGGATGTCGAGGACGTAGGTCGGCTGGCAGAGGCCCGAAACCCGGCCGCGGATCGCCTTCATCAGCGCCTGGCCTTCGGGGATGGTGGTGCGGAACGCCGCCGTGCCAGGCGCGAGGTCGGCGTGGTGCAGGTAGTAGGGCTTGATGCGGGTCTCGACGAAGGCGCGCATCAGCGCCTCCAGGGTCGTCGGGTCGTCGTTGACGCCGCGCAGCAGGACGCTCTGGCCGAGCATGGGGATGCCGGCGTCCACCAGGCGCGCGCAGGCGGCGCGGGCGGCGGGCGTCAGCTCGCGCGGATGGTCGGCGTGCAGGGCGACGTAGACGGCCTTGTCGGAGGTCTTGAGCGCCGCAACCAGGGCCTCGGTGATGCGGGCCGGGTCGACGGCCGGCACGCGGGTGTGGAAGCGGACCACCTTGACGTGGTCGATCCGCGACAGCCGGGCCATCAGGTCGGCGATGCGGCGCGGCGACAGGATGAACGGATCGCCGCCGGTGACGATGACCTCCCAGATCTCCGAATGGCCCGCGATGTAGGCGAAGGCGGCGTCGAGTTGCCTGGGGGTCAAGGGGCGGAGGCCGTCGGGCCCTACCATCTCGCGGCGGAAGCAGAAGCGGCAGTAGACGGCGCAGGCGTGGTTGGCCTTCAGCAGCACGCGGTCGGCGTAGCGATGGACGACGCCTTCAACCGGCGAATGGGCGTCGTCGCCGATCGGGTCGGCGGACTCCTCTGGCGTCGCGTGGAGTTCAGCCTCCGTCGGAACGAACTGGCGGGCGATGGGGTCGGCGGGGTCGGTGGCATCGATCAGCTCGGCCATGGCCGGGGTGATGGCCACCGCGTACTGGGCGGCGACGCGCTGCAGGGCCGCGAGGTCGGTGGGGTCGATCAGGCCCGCGTCGGCGAGCGCCTGTGGCGTGCGGAGCGTCTGGAGGGTCATGGGCGGGGGATACCTCTTCCGCTCGTTCCCGCGAAGGCGGGAATCCAAACCGAGGTCGGTGACGCGGTGAGACCGCTCGGGTCCCCGCCTTCGCGGGGATGAGCGGGTTTGGATCAAGGCACGGGAGACCACAGCACCTGCTCGATGCGGCTCGCGCCGGTGGCCAGCATGACCAGCCGGTCGAAGCCCAGCGCGCCACCGCTGGCCGGCGGCATCAGGGCGAGCGCCGCCAGGAAATCCTCGTCGATGGGATAGCGCTCGCCGTAGACGAGGGCCTTCTCCGCCATCTCCGCCTCGAAGCGGCGGCGCTGCTCGGCCGGATCGGTGAGCTCGCCGAAGCAGTTGGCCAGCTCCACGCCGCAGGCATAGAGCTCGAAGCGCTCGGCGACACGCGGGTCGGCGGGCTTGGGACGGGCGAGGGCGGCCTCCGAGGCCGGGTACTCGCAGAGGATCGTGGCGCGGCCGATGCCGAGGTTCGGCTCGACCTTTTCCACCAACACCCGGCTGAACACGTCGGCCCAGGTATCGTCGTCCGCGACCCGGATGGCCTTTGCACGGGCGGCGCCCGCGAGGTCGGGGCAGAACAGGTCGAGGCCGGCGTAGCGGTCAAAGGCCTCGGCGACCGTCAGGCGCTCGGGTTCGGCCGTCGGATCAACGGTTTGGCCACGGAAGCTCAGGGTCTTCGAGCCGGCGGCCTCCGCCGCGAGGCGCAGCAGGGCGGCGGCGTCCGCCATGACCGCCTCGTAGGGCTGGTTGGCCCGATACCACTCCAGCATGGTGAATTCGGGATGGTGCAGCGGGCCCCGCTCGCGGTTGCGCCAGACGCGGGCCAGTTCGAAGAGCTGCGTCTCGCCGGCCGCCAGCAGCTTCTTGGCGGCGAACTCGGGCGAGGTGTGGAGGTACAGAACCGTCCGCTCCCCGCCCGGCCCGGTCGCCTCGGTGGCGAAGGCGTGCAGATGGGCCTCGTTGCCCGGCGAGACCGCGAGCGCGGCGACCGCGGTCTCCACGAAGCCCTGGTCCTCGAACCAACGGCGGACGGCCGAGGCGATCCGGTTGCGGGCCATGAGGAAGGGCCGCCGGTCGGCGTGGCGGCCGGGGCTCCACCAGGGGGAGGATTCGGGCGATGTCTCAGGCGGCTTCAAGGGGTGCGACAGGCGAAGGGCTGGCGATTTCAGGGAAGATCGCTATAGGGGCGCGACCTACATTTGCTTAGCGGAATCGCGCGCCAGCCGCGTGCAGGTCCCGCTCCATCGAGGAAGATCCGCTTGAAAATCTCCGCAAGCTCGCTCCGCAAGGGCAATGTCGTCGACCTGCAGGGCAAGCTCTACGTGGTCCTGCAGGCCCAGAACATCCATCCCGGCAAGGGCACGCCGGTGACCCAGCTGGACATGCGCCGCATCTCCGACGGGGTGAAGATCTCCGAGCGCTACCGCACCACCGAGACCGTCGAGCGGGCGGTGGTGGACGACCGCTCCTACACCTTCCTCTACTCCGACGGCGAAGGGTTCCACTTCATGAACCCGGAGAGCTTCGACCAGCTGGTCGCGACGCCGGAGGTGATCGGCGACGCGCACTACTACCTGCAGGACGGGATGGCGGTGAACCTGTCCACCCACGACGGCGTGCCGATCGCCATCGACCTGCCGAGGCTCGCCACCTTTGAGGTCGTGGACACCGAGCCGGCGGTGAAGAATCAGACGGCGTCCTCGTCCTACAAGCCGGCCATGCTGTCGAACGGCCTGCGGACCATGGTGCCGCCCTACATCGCGGTCGGCACCCGCATCGTGGTGCTGACCGAGGACGGCTCCTACCAGGAACGGGCCAAGGACTGAGCGGCGCCGAGATGCTCCCCCACAGGGGGAGCTGTCCGGAACGGACTGAGGGGGTTGAAGGGCGCGGGCGGCAGACGCTCGTCGGCTGCGACCCCCTCCGGCCCTCCGGGCCACCTCCCCCTGCGGGGGAGGATCTGAGCGCCCTCAGGGCCTGACGATCTTGCCGCCGGTCATCGGCTTGGCGACGCCGGTGGTCTTGGGGAACGAGATCGGCAGGCGCCGCGCCGTGCGGGCCGCGAGGTAGGCGAAGGCCTCGGCCTCGATGGCGTCGCCGCGCCAGCCGTGGTCCTCCGCGGCGCTCACCGGGCACGGCAGCCGGGCCTTCAGAGCCTTCATGATCTCCGGATTGTGGCGGCCGCCACCGGCGACGATCAGCTCGGTGGGGGTTTCGCGCATGGTCTCGAAGGCCAGGCGCACGCCCTCGGCCGTGAAGGCCACCAGCGTCGCGGCGGCGTCCTCCAACTCCAGGCTCTCGAGCGGCTCCAGCGGGAAGTCGTAGCGGTCGAGGGACTTGGGTGGCGGCGCCTGGAAATAGGAATGGCCCAGAAGGCCCCTGAGCACGCTCTCGTCCACCCGGCCCACGCTGGCGTAGCGGCCCTGGTCGTCGAAGCGGCCGGCCCCCCTGCCCTGGACCAGCAGGTCGATCATGCCGTTGCCGGGGCCGGTGTCGAAGGCGGCGATCTCGCCGTCGCCGCGGATGAAGGTGATGTTGGCCACCCCGCCGATGTTGAGCACCGCCAGCGGCGGAGCCAGGCCAGAGGCCCTGGCGCGGGCCAGATGGTAGATCGGGGCGAGCGGCGCGCCCTCCCCGCCCGCGGCCACGTCGGCGGTGCGGAAGTCGTAGGCCACCGGCACGCCCGCCTTCCTGGCCAGCAGCCCCGCGTCGCCCAGCTGGACCGTGCGACCCGCGGCGCCCGCCTTGGGGCGCTCGTGCAGCACCGTCTGGCCGTGCATGCCGATCAGCTCGATGTCGGACCACTTGAGGTCATGCCTGGCGAGGAATTCCTCTGCGGCGGCGAAGTGCTCCTGGGCGCCGGCCCGGGCCGCCTCGGCGAAGATCGCCGGCTCCGGCGCGCCCCGCGGCCACTTCGACGCCGCCTGGGTGGCGGCCAGCATGATGTCGCGGGTCGGCTCGGAGAGCTTGCGCTCGCCGGCCGGGCCGAAGGCGGCGATGGTCTCGCCATCGGTCTCCAGCACCGCCATGTCGACGGCGTCGAGGGAGGTCCCGGTCATGAATCCCAGCACGCGCATCCGGCTTGACTGCCATGGGTCGCGCACCGTAGCTAGCCCGCCATGATCGGACCCCGCGCCCGCTTCGGCCGCTATTACCGCCTGCCCTGACGCAGGCGCCTGATCTGACGCGCCTGCCCCTCCGGCCGGCGCCCTGCGATCCAAGTTCCAAGACGCGCCGGCCTCCTGCCAATCCAAGGAGCCCTGCCATCTCCCTCGAAATCGCCAGCCCCGCCGTGCTAGAGCCCGACCACCGAAGTCCCGAGCCGCACCCGATGCCCGACGCGCCCTTCAAGTCCGAGTTCCTGCAGACCATGCAGGCGCGCGGCTACATCCATCAGGTCACCCATCCGGCGGAGCTGGACGAGGCGGCGGCGGGTGGGCGGATCGTGGCCTACATCGGCTTCGACGCCACGGCGGCGTCGCTGCACGTGGGCAGCCTGATCCAGGTGATGATGCTGCGCCGGCTGCAGCAGGCCGGCCACAAGCCGGTGGTGCTGATGGGCGGCGGGACCACCAAGATCGGCGATCCCAGCGACAAGGACACCCAGCGGCCGCTGCTCACCACCGAGCAGATCCAGGCCAACATCGCCAGCATCCAGACGGTGTTCGCCAAGTTCCTGACCTTCGGCGACGGGCCCACCGACGCGGTGATGGTCGACAATGCCGACTGGCTGGATGCGCTGGGCTACGTGGAGTTCCTGCGCGAGTTCGGCGTGCACTTCACGATCAACCGGATGCTGGCCTTCGACAGCGTGAAGCTCAGGCTCGAGCGCGAGCAGCCGCTGACCTTCCTGGAATTCAACTACATGCTGATGCAGGCCACCGACTTCCTGGAGCTGGAGCGGCGCCTGGGCTGCAACCTGCAGATGGGCGGCTCCGACCAGTGGGGCAACATCATCAACGGGGTGGAGCTGATCCGCCGGGTGGACCAGAAGCCGGCGTTCGGGCTGACCACGCCGCTCTTGGCCACCGCCTCGGGCGCCAAGATGGGCAAGACGGTGGCCGGGGCGGTGTGGCTGAACGCCGACCTGCGCAGCCCCTACGACTACTGGCAATTCTGGCGCAACACCGAGGACGCCGACGTCGGCCGCTTCCTGCGCCTGTTCACCGACCTGCCGCTCGGCGAGATCGCCCGGCTGGAGGCCCTGCCCGGCGCGGAGATCAACGAGGCCAAGAAGGTGCTGGCCAACGAGGCGACGCGCATGCTGCACGGGGCCGAGGCGGCCGACGCCGCGGCCGGCGCCGCGGAGGCCGCCTTCGAGCACGGCGCCTTGTCCGCCGACCTGCCAACGGTGGAGGTGAAAGCCGCCGACCTCGAGGCCGGGATCGTGCTGGCGGCGCTGGCCCACGACGCGGGGCTGGCCGCCTCGCGCGGCGAGGCGCGGCGGCTGGCGCAGGGCGGCGGCCTCAGGGTCAACGACAAGCCCGAGACCGACGCCAACCGCACGGTCACGGAGGCCGACCTGGTGGACGGGGTGATCAAGCTGGCCGCCGGCAAGAAGAAGATCGTCCTGGTGAAGCCGGTCTAACCATCCATAAGCGCGGGCGCTCGGGGATTTGCTTGAACCGACAAGGTTTATGGATCCCCGGCACAGGGCCGGGATGACGTCGAGATGGAGGGGCTCAAATGAGTGACATCGTCGAAGGCGCCAAGGCGCCCGACTTCGAACTGGAGACGCCGCAGGGCCCGGTGAGGCTCGCGGACTTCGCCGGCAAGACGCTGGTGCTCTACTTCTATCCGAAGGACGACACGACCGGCTGCACCAAGGAGGCGCAGGCCTTCACGGAGCTCGCGCCGGAGTTCGCCAAGGCGGGCGTGGCGGTGGTCGGCGTCTCCAAGGACAGCGTCGCCGCGCACAGGAAGTTCACCGACAAATATGCCCTGGCCGTCCGGCTGGGCTCCGACCCGGCCGGGGCGGTCGTGGAACGCTATGGGTCCTGGATCGAGAAGAGCCTCTATGGCCGTCGCTACATGGGCATCGACCGCTCCACCTTCCTGATCCGGGATGGGGCGATCCGGCGCATCTGGCGCAAGGTGAAGGTGGCCGGGCACGCGGAGGCGGTTTTGGCCGCCGCGCAGGCGCTCTAGGCAGGGATCGACGACTCAACCGAAGATGTCGGGTTGGCTGCAACGTTAACCGTCTTGCGCGCCGGCAAATTCTCATCGCATATCGCTGGCGTCCGAGGGGTCGGGGGACAGCGACATCATGCAGGATCGCCTGGCGAGGCTACGCCGCTCGCTGCAGGACTCCCTTGGGGAGCTGTTTCCGGAACGGCATCTCTACGTCCGCTCCGGCGGGGCGATGAAGGGCTACGTGCTCTCCACGAAAAAACAGATCGCGGCGGCCGGCGGGATCGCCGCGGCGGCCCTGTGGATGGGCGTCTGCACCGCATCGATGCTGGTCAGTGCGCTCTCCGCCACCTCCGCCGACCGCGAGGTCGCGCGCACGCAGGCCAAGTATGAACGCTGGATCTCCGACCGCCAGGCGCGGCTCAATTCGGCCGTGGCGCAGCTGAACGCCGCCGGCGGGACCACCCAGCAGCTGGCCGCCGCGGTGGAGAAGCGCCACGCGGCGCTGGCCATGCTGCTGACCCAGATGAAGGGCGCACCGGGCGCCGCGCAGGCGCTGGCGCCGGCGATCAAAGCGGCGGTCACCGGTAAGGGTATCGGTCCGGTCGGGCGCATCGAGATGGTGCAGCTGAGCCAGGAACAGCTGGTGGACGCCGCCGACTCCTACGCCAAGAGCCGCGCCGACCGGCTCAGGCTGGCCTTCCGGCTGGCCGGCCTGACGCCGTCGGCCTATCTGCCGAAGGGCGGCGGCCTGGGTGGGCCGCTGATCGAATCCAAGGATCCCCGGGCGCTGGCGGCGGTGCTGGACGTCGAGCCGGATTTCGCCGAGCGCGTGCAGCGGGCCGCCATCGACCTGTCCGAGGCCGAGGCGCTCAGCCAGGCGGCCGACAAGCTGCCCTTCGCGCGGCCCACCGCCGATCCCGAGCAGTCATCGAGCTACGGCGTACGCATCGATCCCTTCACCCACCGCCCGGCCTTCCACTCCGGCCTCGACTTCCCCGGCGGGCGGATGAGCCCGGTGGCGTCCACGGGGCCCGGCGTGGTGTCGTTCACCGGCGTGCGCTCGGGCTACGGCAACACCGTCGAGGTCGACCACGGCGGCGGCCTGAAGACCCGCTATGGCCACCTGGCCGCCATCTCCGTGCGGCTGGGCGAGCAGGTGGCGCTGGGCCAGCGGCTGGGGGGCATGGGCTCCACGGGCCGTTCCACCGGCACCCACCTGCACTACGAGGTCTGGCTGAACGGCCGTCCGATGAACCCCGAACGCTACCTCAAGGCCGGCGCCTATGTTCGCCAAGCCGGCTAATTCCTCCGAGCGGGCGGCGCCCGGCGAGGCGGCGCGCAAGCCGCTGGCGGCTTCGTTCATCGCCGCGAATGTGCGCCTCGTGGGCGAACTGGTGAGCGACGGCGACGTGCAGCTGGACGGCAGCCTGCAGGGCGAGGCGCGGGTGGACCGGCTGACGCTGGGCGAGACCGGCTCCGTCGAGGGCTCCATCGTCGGCGACAGCGTCGAGGTGCGCGGCCGGGTGCGGGGCCAAATCACCGCGCGATCGGTGCGGCTGCTGAGCACCGCCGACGTGGAGGGCGACGTCACCCACGGCGAGATCGTCGTCGAGGCCGGCGCGCGATTCGTCGGCCGCAGCCTGCGGCTGGAGACCGCCCCGCAGGCCCTGAGCATCGTCACCGCCGCCGAATAGCCGCGCCGGGCGCTGTTTTCTGACGCGCAGCCGGACGCAAAAGCGGTTCCCAATTTTGCTGGCTGTCGCTCTAGGCCTCGACCTTGGCGTCGCGGGTGGCGCCCACTCGCTGGGCCAGGGCCGCGCCCATGAAGGCGTCGAGGTCGCCATCCAGAACCCCTTGCGTGTCAGAGGTTTCGACGTCGGTCCTCAGGTCCTTGACCATCTGATACGGCTGCAGGACGTAGGAGCGGATCTGGTGGCCCCAGCCGATGTCGGTCTTCTGCTCCTCGATGGCGGCCTGGGCCGCCTCGCGCTTCTCCAGCTCGAGCTCGTACAGGCGGGCCTTCAGCATTTTCCAGGCCTGGTCGCGGTTCTGGTGCTGCGAGCGCTGGTTCTGGCAGGCCACCGCGATGCCGGTGGGGATGTGGGTCAGGCGCACGGCGGAATCGGTCTTGTTGACGTGCTGTCCGCCGGCCCCTGAGGCGCGGTAGGTGTCGGTGCGCACATCGGCCGGGTTGATCTCGATCTCGATGGTGTCGTCGACCACCGGATAGACCCAGACCGACGCAAAGGAGGTATGCCGCCGCGCGGAGGAATCGAACGGCGAAATGCGCACCAGGCGATGGACGCCGGCCTCGGTCTTCAGCCAGCCGTAGGCGTTCTCGCCCTTGACCTGCAGGGTGACGGACTTGATGCCCGCCTGCTCGCCCGAAGTCTCCTCGATGAGGTCGACGCTCATGTCGTGAGCCTGGGCCCAGCGGCTGTACATGCGCAGCAGCATGCCGGCCCAGTCGTTGGATTCCGTGCCGCCGGCCCCGGAGTTGATCTCCACATAGGCGTCGTTGCCGTCGGCCTCGCCGGACAGCAGCGCCTCCAGCTCGGCGCGGGCGGCGCGGTCCTTCAGGGCCCTCAGCTGGGCGCAGGCCTCGTCGAAGGAGCCCTCGTCGCCCTCCTCGTCGGCCATCTCGGCGTAGCCCACGGCGTCGGCCAGCTCGCGCTCCATGGCGCGCACCGCCTCGACCTGGGCGGCCAGGCGGTTGCGCTCGCGCATCAGGGCCTGGGCGGCCTCGGCGTTGTCCCAGAGACTCGGGTCCTCGACCCGGGCGTTCAGCTCATCGAGCTGGCGGAGTGCGGGCGCCCAGTCAAAGACGCCCCCTGAGCAGGTCGATCGACTGCTCGATGTCGGCCTTGGCGGCCTCGACATCCGCTCTCATGGAAAGCTCCAAACCAAGTATGGGCGGGCGAGATAGCCCTTAGAGCCGGTCAATACAATCCGTTGACGTCGTCGGCCGGCTTCTTGGCCTTGGGCGGCGGGACGGCGAGGCCCGGCGCGCCAGGCTGGCCGTTCAGCGGAACCTGGTTGTACGGGACCGGCCCGAGCGGATTGCCGGCCTCGGGCGTCACCGCCACCTTCGGCTCGGTGCCGGGGCGGAAGGCCTCGCGGATGCCGCGGACCATGGCGTACTTGGCGGTCTTGGGCGCCGGGAAGTCGTCCGGCGCATAGCCCTTCAGGGCCTCCTGCATGAACGACACGAAGATCGGCACGGCGGCCACCGCGCCGGTCTCGCCCTCGCCCAGGCTGTGGTTGTCGTCGAAGCCCACGAAGATCCCCACCACCATCTTCGGCGAGAAGCCCATGAACCAGGCCGAACGGTAGTCGTTGGTGGTGCCGGTCTTGCCACCGACCGGGCGGCCGATCGCGAGCGCCGCCGTGGCGGTGCCGCGCTGGACCACGCCCTGCAGCATGGAGGTGATCTGGTAGGCGGTGATCGGATCCATCACCTGGGCCCCGGCGTCGGGGATGCGCGGGCTCTCGTCGCCGTTGAAGCCGGCGGCGCAGCGGGGGCAGTCGCGGGCGTCGGCCTTGAAGATGGTCTTGCCCTCGCGGTCCTGCACCAGCTCGATCAGGTGCGGCTCGATCTTGCGCCCGCCGTTGACGAAGGAGGCGTAGGCGCCGGCCAGCTTGAAGACGGTGGTCTCGCCGGCGCCCAGCGCCATGGAGAGGACCTTGTCCATGTGGTCGGTGACGCCCAGCTTCTCGGCCATGGCGGAGATGCGGGTCATGCCGACGCCTTGGGCGAGGCGCACGGTCATGGTGTTGCGCGATAGCTCCAGGCCGCGCCGCAGCTGCAGCGGGCCGTAGTACTTGCCCTCGTAGTTCTCCGGCGTCCAAAGCGTGCCGTTGGCGCCCGGAAGCGTGATCGGGGCGTCCATGATGACGCTGGCCGGGGTGTAGCCGCCCTCGAGCGCGCTGGCGTAGACCACCGGCTTGAAGGCCGAGCCCGGCTGGCCCAGGCCATGGGTGCCGCGGTTGAAGCTGGAGACCTACAAGGAATAGCCGCCGACCATGGCGAGCACCCGGCCGGAGTTGGGCTCCATGGCCACC
>JAQGIX010000404.1 GCA_028290925.1 Phenylobacterium sp.
GATCACCTCGACAGCGGTGTTGGGCGAGACGATGATCCGGCCGCCGGCCTGGGCCACCTCGTCGACCCGGTCGGCGTGCAGCACGGTGCCGGCGCCGGTGACCATCCGCTCGCCCCAGGCCTCGGCGAGGCGGCGGAGGCTCTCGAATGGCCGGGGGGAGTTGAGCGGCACCTCGATGCCGCGCACGCCGGCCTCGTAGAGCGCCTGGGCATGGTCGAGGATCTCGTCGGGGCGGATGCCGCGCACGATGGCCACCACCGGGCATTCGGCCAGCGCATCGTCCAGGGTCATGGGCGCTCTCCCAGCTGATAAAGGGCGAAGAGGCCGGCCCGCGCCGCCGCCTCGCCGTCGAAGGTTTCGCAAGGGACGCCCCGCCGCTCCAGGGCGCGCCGGTAGCGGCCGCAGAGGGCGGCGTCGCCCAGCAACGCCACCGGCTCCTCGCCGGAGAGGCCCAGCAGACGCGGCGTGGCGGCGACCTCCGCGCCGATCAACAGGCCGGAGAGATAGCTCGGCGTGCTCTCGGCGGGCTGGCCGCCGCCGACCACCCGGGCGCGAGCGCTGAACAGGCGCGCCGCAAGGGCGTCGCCCTCCCCGGCCGCGGCCAGACCCTCGTCGAAGGCCGCGTCATCGTCGGCCGGCGCATCGCTCTTCAGCACGCTGTGGCGGCTCAGGACGGCGAACAGCTCGCCGGTCATGGCGGTGACGAAGCGGACGATGCGGCCGTCCTCGACCAGCACCCATTTGGCGTGGGTGCCCGGATGGCAGATCACCTGCCGGCCCCTGGCGCGGTCGGGATGCTGCGCGATCCAGCCGAGCACCTGGGTCTCCTCGCCGCGCATGACGTCGGGCCCGCCGGCCAGGCCCTGGCAGCGCAGGCCCGGCACGATCCGCACCCAGGCCGCGTGCGCCTCGACGGCGGCGAGGCAGGCCGCCAGCTCCGGCAGGCCCGCCGGACAGTCGGCGTAGGGCGCGACCGTCCAGCCGAGGTTGGAGCCCACCATGCCGCAGAGGATGGCCGGCAGGCCCTGCGCGTGGAGCGCCGGCTGGACCTCTTGCTGGAAACGCTGCGCCGCCTCCCCTGGCTTCAGCTTGGAGACCCCCAACTGGAACTCGCCGGCCTCGACCACCTGGCCGGCCTCGTCCAGCGTCCAGGCGCGCAGGTGGGTGGTCCCCCAGTCGCAGGCGAGCAGGGCCGCGGCCATTCAGGTGCGCCCTGCGTCGATGACCAGGTTCTGGCCGGTGATCATCCGGCTGTCGTCGGAGGCCAGGAACAGCGCCAGGCGGGCGATGTCCTCCGGCAGGATGCGATCCTTCAGCGCCACCTGCTTCATCCATTCCGCCTCGGCCTCCGGCGTCAGCCACAGCTCGAGCTGGCGCGGCGTGACCACCCAGCCGGGCGACAGCGCATTGACGCGGATCCTGTCGACGCCCCACTCGCGGGCCAGGGTCTTGGAGAGCGAATTGATCGCGCCCTTGGCGGCCACGTAGCCGGCGAGCTCGGCGGGGCCCAAGAGGGCGTTGATCGAGCTCACATTGACGATCGCCCCGCCGCCGGCCGCCTTCATCATCGGGTAGGCGGCGCTCGAGGCGATGAACACCGGGTCGAGGTTGACCGCCAGGGTTTGACGCCAGGCCCCCGGGGTCATGTCGGCGGCCTTGTGGCGGGTGTCGTTGGCGACGTTGTTGATCAGCACGGTGACCGGGCCCAGCGCCTGGCCGGCCTCGCGGATCGCCGCCTGCAGGGCGGCCGCGTCGGTCACGTCGCAGGGCTTGAACCAGCCGCCGCCGAGCGTCGTGACGAGCGCCTCGCCGTCCTCGGCCTTGAGGTCCACGAAGGCGACCTTCGCGCCCTGGGCGTGAAAGCTCTCCACGAAGCTCGCGCCGATGCCCGAGGCGCCGCCGGTGATGAACACCACCTTGTCCTTCAGGCTCGGATAGGTGGCGTAAGCCATCAGTGGGATTCCCGCGTGACCTCGGCCGTGGACTTGCCGACCAGGAAGTCGAGATCGACGCCGCGGTCGGCCTGCAGCACGGTGTCGATGTAGAGCCGGTACCAGCCGCGGTCGTATTTCGACGGCTTGCGGGCCGCCTCCCAGGCGCCCTGCCGCTTGGCGAGCTCGATCTCGTCGACCAGCAGATCAAGCGTGCGGCCCGGCCCGTCGAAGGCGATCTCGTCGCCGCTCCGCACCAGCGCCAGCGGCCCGCCGGCCTCGGATTCCGGCGCGACATGCAGGATCACCGTGCCATAGGCCGTGCCGCTCATCCGGGCGTCGGAGATGCGAACCATGTCGCGTATGCCCTGCTCCAGCAGCTTGCGCGGCAGGGCCATGTTGCCGACCTCCGGCATGCCGGGATAGCCCTTCGGCCCGCAGCCCTTGAGCACCAGGATCGAGGTCTCGTCGACCTCCAGATCCGGATCGTCGATGCGGGCGTGGTAGTCCTCGATGTCCTCGAATACCACGGCCCGGCCGCGGTGGGTGAGCAGGGCGGGCGTCGCGGCGCTCGGCTTCAGGATGGCCCCGTCAGGGCAAAGGTTGCCCTTCAGCACCCAGACCCCGGACGAGGGGCCGATGGGGGCCTCGCGCGTGCCGATCACCTCGCGGTTCCAGACCTGGCAGCCCTCGGCGATCTGGCCCTGGGTCAGGCCCGCCACCGTGACCGCGTCGCGGCGGAACAGGTCGCCGAGCTCGTTCATGACGGCCGGCACGCCGCCGGCGTAGCAGAAGTCCTCCATCAGGTACTTGCCCGACGGCATCAGGTTGACCAGCAGCGGCGCCTCGCGGGCGAGCTCGTCGAAATCGTGAAGGTCGAGCTTCACGCCGACCCGCCCGGCCAGCGCCAGCAGGTGCACCACCGCGTTGGTCGATCCGCCGATCGCGGCGTGCATCAGGATGGCGTTCTCGAAGGCCTCGCGCGTGAGGATGTCGGAGGGCTTCACGTCATCCTTCACCATCTGGACGATGCGGTTGCCGGAGAGGTGCGCCAGCACGCGGCGGCGGGCGTCCACCGCCGGCAGGGCCGAGTTGTTGGGCAGGCTCATGCCGAGCGCCTCGACGATGGCCGACATGGTCGAGGCCGTTCCCATGGTGTTGCAGGTGCCCGCCGAGCGGCTCATGCCGCTTTCCGCCGCCATGAAATCGGCCAGGCTCATGTCACCGGCCCGCACCGCCTCGGAGAAGCGCCAGACGTCGGTGCCGGAACCGATGTCCTGGCCGCGGAACTTGCCGTTCAGCATGGGGCCGGAGGAGACGAAGATGGCCGGCAGGTCGACGCTGGCCGCCCCCATCAGGAGACCCGGCGTGGTCTTGTCGCAGCCGCCCAGCAGGACCACCCCGTCGATCGGATTGGCGCGGATGGATTCCTCCACCTCCATGGCCAG
Organism: Phenylobacterium sp.; assembly: GCA_028290925.1. Classification (GTDB taxonomy): domain Bacteria; phylum Pseudomonadota; class Alphaproteobacteria; order Caulobacterales; family Caulobacteraceae; genus Phenylobacterium. The sequence continues at coordinate 3,380 of JAQGIX010000404.1, forward strand.
CAAATTGCGGAACAGCATGGCCGTCGGCCGCATCTGGGTCTCGGGAAGCGACATGGCCGGGAACTCGATGGGCACGCCCCCCGCCTCCCAGATCCCGCGCTTCACGAACTCGGCCAACTCGCGCAGGTGCACCTGGCAGGTGACCAGCTCCGACCAGGTGTAGGCGATGCCGATGATCGGGCGGCCGTCGAAGACGTGGTCGGGCAGGCCGGTGGCCTTGATCCAGCTGCGGTGGATGAAGCCGTCGCGGTCGATCTTGCCGTAGCTCTTCTGGCTGCGCCGCGGTTTGTCGGCCATGCGTATCCCTCGATGTCTGGACGATGCCCTGTTGGCAGAACCCATAAGCCGGCGGCTCGGTTCAGGCGATCGTTGGCGAGGCGGTGCGGGCCGCAGTATCGGCGCGCCGCGCCCGGTCAGGTCCGGCGCGGGATGACCACCGGCAAGGTCTCGTAGCCCTTCACGAAGATCGAATGGGTGCGCAGCGGCTCGGCGACCAGCTCAATCGTCGGGAAGCGCTTCATGATCTCCTCCCAGATGACCGTCAGCTGCAGCTCGGCCAGGCGGTTGCCGACGCAACGGTGGATGCCGAAGCCGAAGGACATGTGATGCCGGGGCCGCTCGCGGTCGATGATGTAGCTGTCGGGGTCCTCGACCACCTGGCCATCGCGGTTGCCGGAGACGTACCACATGGCCACCCGGTCGCCGGCCTTGATGGTCGCGCCGCCGATGTCGACGTCCCGCGTCGCGGTGCGGGCCATGTGCGCCAGCGGGGTCTGCCAGCGGATGGTTTCCGAGACCATGGAAGGGATGAGCGAGGGATCGGCCCGCAGCTTGGCGTACTCGCCCGGATGCTTGTTCAGCGCATAGACGGAGCCGGAGATGGTGTTCCGCGTGGTGTCGTTGCCGCCGATGATCAGGAGGCCGAGGTTCCCGGCGTACTCGGCCTTGTCCATGTTCCGCGTCGAAGGACCGTGCGCCAGCATGGAGATCAGGTCGCCGGACGGCGGCGCGTTCACCCGCTCGTTCCACATCTCCGTGAAGCGGGCGACCATGTTGTCGAGCTCCAGGCGCTTGTGCTCCCAGCTCTCCACCGGGCCGTGCCCCGGCGCATTGGTCATCATGTCCGACCAGTAGGGCAGCAGTTGCCGCTCCGCCTGCGGAAAGTCGAACAACGTCGCCAGCGTCATCGCCGTCAACTCTTTCGAGACATGCTCGACCCAGTCGAATTCCTCGCCCACCGGCAGGCCGTCGAGGATCTGACCGGCGCGCTCGCGGATCACCGGCCCCATCACCTGCAGATTCGAAGGCGCCACCACCGGGCTCACGGTTTTGCGCTGCTCGTCATGGCGCGGCGGATCCATGGAGATGAAGCTCGGCCGTGTGCCGCGCTTGGCCTGCTCGACCTTGGCCTCCAGGCTCTGCAGAGTGATGCCGTCCGCCGACGAGAAGGCCTGGTGGTCGGAATCCACCCGCATGATGTCGTCCCAGCGGCTGATCGACCAGAACGGCCCGTGGGTCGGCGAAACGGTGTGGTGCACCGGGTCCTCGGCCCGCAGCCGCTCGAAGATCGGCCACATGGCGTCCTGCGCGAACAGGTCCGGTTGCGCCGGGTCCACCGCCTCGATGGGCTGGGCGTAGATCCGGGCCCGCGCCTCGGCCTGGATGTCCACGGATCCGTCGTGCATCGCAACCTCCCGCCAGCGCCTGCGGTTCGGGACGGACCCGCCCGCGGCGTCGGCCTTGTCCGTGAATTGAGACCCGCCGGAGGCCGCAGCGCAAGCGCGGCGACCGCTCACCCCTCGAACAGCGGCAGCGCCAGCCCCTTCACGCCGGGATCGAGGGCGAACAGCGATCCGGCGAGCGGCTGCTGCGCCAGGGCCTCCCCCGAGAGGCTTTCCCGGGCGCTGGTGATGAACAGCGTCGCAAGGTCCGCGCCGCCGAACATGCAGCAGCTCGGCTGTTCCACCGGGACCTCGACCACCCGGTCGATCCGCCCATCCGGCGCATAGCGGACGATGCGCCAGGCCCCCCACTGGGCGTTCCAGAGATAGCCGTCGGCGTCGACGCAGGAGCCGTCCGGGCCGCCCACCTCAACCGTGGCGAACACCTCGCGGCGAGACAGATCGGCGGTGTCATAGCTCCAGATCGTCGCGCGGGCGGAGTCAGCCAGATAGAGCCGCCGGCGATCAGGGCTCATCGCCAGGCTGTTGGCGATGTGGATGCCGGAGATCACCGGCTGGGTGGCGCCGTCGGGGCCGGTGCGGAAGACCGCGCCCGGCCGCTCGCCGCCGTTGTCGTCCATGCTCGACCACCAGAAGCAGCCGTCGCCCAGCAGGACCCCATCATTGCTGCGGAACCCCGGGCCGAGATCCATCGGCTGCCGCAGGTCCACCT
>JAQGIX010000420.1 GCA_028290925.1 Phenylobacterium sp.
GCCAGGGCCTTGGCGGCGGCCTGCCGCTCGGGCGCGAAATGCTCGGCCACGTGGTCGCGCCACCAGCCGGACTCGGCCGCCACATAGGGGACCGTCCGGCGCCAATCGGGGGCCGACAGGGTGGCGCGCGGCACGCCGTCGAGGCCCACCTCGCCGGTATTGGGATCAAGGTCGGCGACCATCCGCAGGAACAGGCTCTTGCCGGAGCCGGAATGGCCGGCGATGGCGGCGCAGGCGCCGGGCGCGAGCGCCAGGTCGAAGGGCCCGGCGAGCGGGCTCTTCAGGTCCCGCAGCACTAGTCTTGGCGGGTCGGCGGACGTGTTAGGCGCGGGCCCCGGCTCAGGCATGGCGCCATCAATACCCGTCTTGTGGCCGGGTTCCAGTCCGCCGGCCGCGGCGGCCCTGGCCGACCGGAGACTTGGTCATTCGGCCGGCGCGGTCCCGGCGATGGCGGCCCGGACCGGCCGGCTGCGCCGCCAGGCGCCCCACAGGAAGACCGCCGCCCCGCCCCAGATGAAGACGAAGGACAGCGCCCGAAGCGGGGTGAAAGCCTCGCCCTCCAGCAGGCCGATCACGAAGCTGATGGTCGGCGACATGAACTGCAGGAAGCCCATGGCCGACAGCGGGATCCGCCGCGCCGCCCAGGCGAACAGCACAAGCGGGATGGCGGTGATCGGCCCCGCGGCGATCAGCCAGGCGGCCGCGCCGCCGCTGAAGTGGCTGTGGCCCGCGTGCCTCAGCCACAGGACGTAGGCCAGGGCCGGCAGGCTGACGACCAGGCACTCGACCAGGAAGCCGGTCTGGGCGTCGGCCGCCACGCGCTTGCGGACGATGCCGTAGCCGCCGAAGCTCACGGCCAGCACGATCGAGATGATCGGCAGGCCGCCCAGCGCCAGGGCCTGGACCGCGACGCCGAGCGCCGCCAGCGCCATGGCGGCGTAGCCCACCCGGTCGATCCGCTCGCGGAACAGCATTGCGCCGGCGGCCATGTTGACCAGCGGAGTGATGTAGTAGCCGAGGCTGGCGTCGAGCAGGCGGCCGGAGTTCACCGACGCGATGAACACGATCCAGTTGGTGGCGATCAGCAGGGATGAGAGCGCGAGCCAGGCCAGCACCCGCGGCCGCTTGAGCACGGCCAGGAACTGACCGCCCTGGCCTGCCAGCAGCACGAACAGCGCCGCGGTCGGCATGCTCCACAGGATGCGGTGGGCGAGGATCTCGCCGGGGCCCACGCCCAGGCGCCCGATGGCCTGGAAGACCAGCGGCACGAAGCCCCAGATGAGATAGCAGCCGATCCCCGCCGACAAAGCCAGGCGGGACTCGCCGCCCGGCGCGGACGAGGCCATGGCGCTAGGCGAGCGCCTTCTGGCGGATCAGGCCGCGCTGGTGGAGCAGCTCGGCGATCTGCACGGCGTTGAGCGCCGCGCCTTTCCGCAGGTTGTCGGCGACCACCCACATGGACAGGCCGTTCTCCACCGTCGGATCGTTGCGGATCCGCGACACGAACACCGGGAACTCGCCCTGGGCTTCCTTCGGGGTCATGTAGCCCGTGTCGTCGCGCTTATCGATGACGATCAGGCCGGGCGACTCGCGCAGGATCTCGCGGGCCTCGTCCTCGTCCAGGGGCTCGTGGAACTCGATGTTCACCGCCTCGGAGTGGCCGACCATCACCGGCACGCGGACGCAGGTCACGGTCAGCTTGATCTCCGGATCGAGCATCTTGTGGGTCTCGCGCCACATCTTGTGCTCTTCGTCGGTGTAGCCGTCGTCCTCGAAGGTCCCGATGAAGGGAATGACGTTGAAGGCGATCTGCTTGGGGAAGGTCTTCGGCGGCGTGGCGCCCAGGACGAAGACATTCTTGGTCTGGTCGAACAGCTCGTCCATGCCTTCCTTGCCGGCCCCGGAGACCGACTGGTAGGTCGCCACCACCACCCGCTTGATGCGCGCGCGGTCGTGCAGCGGCTTCAGCGCCACCACCAGCTGGGCCGTGGAGCAGTTGGGGTTGGCGATGATGTTCTTCTTGTGCGCGAAGTCGACGTCGTCCGGGTTCACCTCCGGCACGATCAGCGGCACGTCGGGGTCCATCCGCCAGGCCGAGGAGTTATCGATGACGATCGGGCCCAGCGCGCCGATCTTCGGCGCCCACTCCTTGGAGAAAGCGCCGGAGACGCTCATCAGCACGATGTCGACGGTGCTGAAATCGAACTGCTCGACGTCCTCGCACTTGATGATCTTCTCGCCGAAGGAGACTTCAACGCCGATGGATTTGCGCGACGCGATCGCGTGAATCTTGTCCACGGGGAAGTTCACTTCCTCGAGGATGTTCAGCATCTCGCGGCCCACATTGCCCGTGGCGCCGACAACGGCCACCCGGTAACCCATCGCAGTTCTCCTTCAAGCGGGGAGCGTCCCGTTACCCCTCGGGCCGTCCCGAGGCAAGGCGAGCTATACTCGCGCAGCTTTCAAGTTGGCTTCAGATGGCGGACCGGCTCGCCGCCCGCAAGGCCGAGCCGGCGAGAAACGGACCCCTGCCGGCTGAAGCCGCAGGGCTAGGCGCCGCTAGGCCGCGCTCGTGGCCCTGGCCTCCGCCGAATAGCGGCGGCTGACCTTCAGGAGGCCGTCGAGGATCTGCTCGGCGCCCGCCGCGGGCAGGCCGGCGCCCATCAGGAGCCGCCAGGCGCGCACATGGACGCCCACCGCGTCATGGTCATAGCGCTTGAGCGTGCGCAGGTGGTCCAGGAGGTCGCAGAAGCTGGTGAGCGCGATGTCGACGCTGGGCACGCCGCAGACCTCGCCGGCGCCGATCCCCTTCACCGCCAGGGAATAGAGCTCGGTGACGGCCGGCTCGTCGTAGGCGTCCTTCAGGTTCCAGTAGCTGGCCTCGCAGAGCTCCAGGAGCGCCAGAAGCTCGGCCGTGCAGGTGGGCTTGATGGCTTCCAGGTTCTTTTGGGCTCGCTCCAGGGCTTCCGCGACCGGCAGGCCGCCGGGCATCCGCAGAAGCTCGTTGAGCCGCGGCTTCGGGAAGACAAATCGGACGGACGTCATGACGCTGCGCTTCGCTCCGGCGGCTCATCGGCTTCGGGTGGGGACGCCGCGGCTTCCGCCGCCGCCGCGGCCTTGACCAGGTCCTCCCTGCGCCGGCCGATCCCGTCAGGGGGGCCGTCATCCCGGAACCGCCGGTCGGGCCCGACATAGGTTCCCGTGAACAGGAAGGGCCGGCCCGCCTTCGCCACCCAGATGATCCTCTCGAGCATCACAATGGGAGCGATCGGTTTCTTGATTATGAAGTGGCCGCCGCAGTCTCGGGCCCGGACGATGTCGCTGGCCGGCGTGTGAGCGGTGGTGATCAGCGTGGGCGTGTAGCAGTTGGGCTCCTGCGCCTCGCGCCGCAGCCACTCCACGAAGTCGTAGCCCTTGCCCTCGGGAGCCATGGCGTCGACGATCGCCAGGTCGATTTCGTGCTGGGCGGCGACCTCCTGGGCGGCTTCCACGCTGGTGCAGCGGTAGAGCAGCTTGGCGCCAAGACCGGTGACGATCTGGACCAGGATCGACATGCCCAAGGGCGTGTCGTCCAAAAGCAGCACCGCCGCCTTGTCCAGATTGAACCGTGCACGTGAAGCGACATCGAGCGCCATGGGCGCGTCAGCCTCCCGAATGGCGCAGCTTTCGCCCGCTCCATCGATGGCCCGACGCCATCGAACAGCAGACGCTCACGCGCCGACCCCAGGAGTTGGGGAACGCAGTTAACATCCTATTGCCACCCCGCAGCTCCCCATTTTGGGGAATGACCTGCGCGCGAAGGGTAACCTGTTGTCGGAAAGACTCTTTTCGGGGGAATTCCGGGCCGGATGAGGCCTGTGGCAGGTCGCCGCATGTCAGCTCAAAGTTGTGCGGCATCCGCATCTCTACTCACTGCGAAGGTGAGTCGCGCCGGGTATATTTGACTCAGTCAATTAATTTGCGTCCCCTGCCGCGACGGAGGTCACCATGTCCGTCGAGACCCAGGACCCTGTCGCCGCGGTGCGCCGGTTCAACCGCTTCTACACGCGGATGATCGGCGTGCTGGACAGGCGCTACCTCGGCAGCCCCTACACCGTGGCTGAGGGCCGCGTGCTCTACGAGATCGCCACGGGCGACGGGCGGACGCCGAAAGCGGTGGCCGAGATCACGGGCTTGGACGCCGGTTATCTGAGCCGCATCGTCGCGCGGCTCGAGCGGGACGGCGTGGTGGCGCGGGAACCTTCCTTGCGCGACGGTCGGAGCGTCGTCCTGCAGGTCACCGAACAGGGCCGCCGCATATTCGAGGGCTTCAACCAGCGATCGACCGAGCTGGTCGAGGGCCTGCTGGCCAAGGTCCCGCCGCCGGATCGCCGGCGGCTGGTCGGGGCCCTGGAGTCCGTCCAGGCGTTGCTGGCGCCCGATGAGGCGACCCTTCCGCCGGTGACGCTTCGCGCCCATCGGCCAGGGGACATGGGCTGGGTCACCGAGCGCCACGCCCGCATCTACGGCGTCGAATATGGTTGGGGGCCGGCCATCGAGGCCGTCACCGCCCGCATCTGCGCCGACTTCCTGGACAACTTCGATCCGGCGCGGGAGCATTGCTGGATCGCCGAGCGGTCGGGGGAGCGCATCGGTTGCGTGTTCCTGGTCAAGGAGGACGACCAGGTCGCGCGGCTGCGGCTGCTGCTGCTCGAGCCGTCCGCCCGCGGAACGGGGCTCGGCCGCCGGCTGGTGCAGGAGTGTTCCGCCTTCGCCCGCCAGGCCGGCTACCGCGAGATCGTGCTCTGGACCCACGCCGTGCTGACGGCCGCCCGGCGCATCTATGCCGACCTGGGGTACGAGCTCGAGAAGACCTGGACCCACGATGACTTCGGTCGGCGCGAAGTCAGCGAGACCTGGCGCCTGCGGCTCTAGAGCTGCGCCAGAACGGCGTCGCCCATCTCGGGGGTGGTGAGCCGCCCGCCGATGTCGGGGGTGCGGGCGCCGGCCTCCAGGGCCCGGCCGACGGCCGCGAAGAGCCGGTCGGCGAGGTCCGTGCGCTGCAGCGACCAGCGCAGCGCCATCTCGAACGACAGGATCGCCGCCAGCGGATTGGCGATCCCCTTGCCGGCGATGTCCGGCGCCGAGCCGTGGATCGGCTCATAGAGGCCGGGCTGGCCGGCCAGTCCCAGGGCCGCCGAGGGCAGCAGCCCCAGGCCGCCGGTCAGCTGGGCGGCCTCGTCGGAGAGGATGTCGCCGAACAGGTTGTCGGTGAGGATCACGTCGAACTGGCGGGGGTTCTTGACCAGCTGCATGGCGGCGTTGTCGGCCAGCATGTGCTCCAGCGTCACGTCGGCGTAGTCGCGGGCGTGCAGATCGGTCACCACCTCGCGCCAGAGCAGGCCGGTCTCCATGACGTTGGATTTCTCGCAGGAGGTCACCTTGTTTCGCCGGCCGCGGGCCAGCTCGAAGGCGGTGCGGCTCACCCGCTCGATCTCGGCGGTGGTGTAGACCTGGGTGTCGACGCCGCGCCGGCCGCCGCCGGGCAGGTTCTCGATGAACCGCGGCTGGCCGAAATAGACCCCGCCGGTCAGCTCGCGGACGATCATGATGTCGAGGCCCTCGACGACCTCGCGCTTGAGGGTCGAGGCGTCGGCCAGCGGCTGGAAGCAGATGGCGGGGCGCAGGTTGGCGAACACGCCCATGCCGGCGCGCAGCCCCAGCAGCCCCGCTTCGGGCCGCTTGTCGCGCGGCGCGCTGGCCCACTTAGGTCCGCCCACCGCGCCCATCAGCACGGCCTTGGCGGCCTTGGCGGCGGCGAGGGTCTCCTCGGAGAGTGGCGTGCCCAGCTGGTCGAAGCTGATGCCGCCGAATGGCCTCTCATCCAGCGCCAGGTCGGGGGCGATCCTGGCCGCCACGCGCATCACCTCGGCGATCACCTCGGGGCCGATCCCGTCGCCGGGCAGAAGGAGCAGGTCGGTCATGGGGCGTCCCGGCAAATGTTCGGAGGTCGTCCTAGGTGAAGGCGGCGGCGGGGGGAAGCCCGCGGGCGTCGCCCGACCATCACTTTATGTCGGGATCGTCGGCGCAACTCGGCGGGATCAGTTCGCGTTCGGCCAAGGCTGAACAGATAAGAGGAAACGCCGATGAACCGCACCCTGGTGCTCCTGATCACCATGGCCAGCAGCCTGGCGCTCGGCGCGGTCGCCGCCGCCCAGGCGCCGAGCACGAGCCCCGCTCCGGCGCCGACCGTGCGGACGAACAGCGAAGGCGCCAGCCGGACGGCCGAGGTCGCCAGGGATCGGGCCAGCCCCGGCTCGCCGCGCGCCGACACCGCTGCGGCCACCGGATCGAGCACCGACGCCTCGGCGACGGCCGCCACGTCCACGAGCGACGATCCCGCCGCCGACCCCGACGCCAAACCGAAGAAGCGCAAGCCGGCCGAAGCCGGCCGCGGACGCTCGCCCCTGGACCGGGGGCGCTGAGACTGCGCGCGAGCCCTAGAGCGGCCGCTCGGCGGCGATCTCGAAGCGCGAAAGCCGGCGGTCGGAAACTCCGAACTGCGCGCCGGCCGCGCGCCACTCGGCCATGTGGGCGGACTTGAAGTGCGCCTCGATGGCGGCCTGGTCGCGCCAGGCCTCGAACACCCGGATCAGCCCGGGCTCGGCCACGTCCTCGGCGTAGGAATAGGTCAGGCAGCCGTCCTCGGCGCGGGAGGCGGCGAGCATCTTGGCCATGTGCGGCTTGAGGCCCGGCAGGTTCTCGGGCGGCACGCGCACCGTGCCGGCGATGAGGATGCTCACGCGTCCTCCAGCCAGGGCTGGGTCAGCGCGCGTTTCATCTCGTAGAGGTCGATGGCCCCGGCGGCTTGCAAGGTCTCGCCGATCGGATCGAGGCCGTTGAGCATCTTCTGCTTTCGCTGCGGGTCGATCTCGAAGCGGAAGGTCCGGCCGGACGGGGAGACCACGGTCTGGGCCTCCAGATCGACGGTCACCACGTGGTTGCCGCCCTTGGCCTCGTCCATCAGCTGCTGCACCTCATCGGCCTCGAGGACGACAGGCAGCAGGCCGTTCTGGAAGCAGTTCGAGTAGAAGATCTCGGCGAAGCTGGTGGAGACCACGCAGCGGACGCCGAAGTCCATCAGCGCCCAGGGAGCGTGCTCGCGCGACGAGCCGCAGCCGAAATTGTCGCCGGTCACCAGCACGCCGGCGCCCTTGTACTCCGGCCGGTTGAGCACGAAGTCCGGCTTCTCGCGGCCCTCGGCGTCGAACCTCAGGTCGTAGAACAGGCCCTTGGCCAGGCCCTCGCGCTCCACGGTCTTGAGGAACTGCTTGGGGATGATCTGGTCGGTGTCGATATTGGCCAGGGGCAGGGGCGCGACCTTGGCGTCGAGGCGGATGAAGGGCTGCATCAGGCGGGTTCCCGGATCGGTTCGGCGCTGAGCATCAGGGTCGGCACGCCGGCCGGCGCGTCGCGGACCGTGAAGACCTTGGTGCCGGGCTTGCGGCCGGTGCGCACGTCGGAGACGTCGAAGCCGGCGGCGGCGAGGCGGGCCTGCACGGCGTCCGGATCGCCCACCCGCCAGGCGAGGCCGGCGAAGCGGTCGGGGGCGTCGGTCACGGCGGCCTTCAGGCTGGCGCCGACCTCGAACACCGCCTCGCCGCAGCGGAAGAACAGCTGGCGGGCGCCCCATTTTTCGTTGGCGCGGTCGAGGCGCAGGTCGAGGCCGAACTTCGCGCCATAGAGGCCGAGCGCCCGGTCCGGATTGGGGGTGTGGACGACGACGTGGTCGAGGGCGTCGACCGTGTCATCGCTGAGCGGCGGCGATGGCTGCGCGCCGATGCGCCCCGTCGTCAGCACGAAATCGAGGCGGGCCGCCTTGATGCGGACCACCGTTCCCACCGGCTCGACGTCGAGGCCTCGACGGGAGAGCAGCCGCGACGCGGCGGCCAGGTCGTCCACGGTGAAGGCGGCGAGCCAGAGGCCCTCCCCGGCGTCGTCGAGGCGGGCGCGCAGCCGCTCGCCGGCCGGGCCGTCGCCGGACGGCGCGATCACCTCCAGCGCCATGTTGGCCAGGTGGAACCAGGCGCGGTCCGCCCCGTCGCGCGGCTCGAGCTCCGGCTCGCGGCCGAGCAGGCGGCGGTAGCCGTCGACCGCGGCGTCGAAGTCGCGGACCGCGACGGCGACATGGTCGAGGCCGGTGATCACCGCAGGAAGTCCCGCACGTCGGCGATGTGGCCGGCGATGGCCGCGGCGGCGGCCATGGCCGGGCTCATCAGGTGGGTGCGGCCGCCGCGGCCCTGGCGGCCCTCGAAGTTGCGGTTGGAGGTCGAGGCGCAGCGTTGGCCCGGCATCAGCTTGTCCGGGTTCATGGCCAGGCACATAGAGCAGCCCGGTTCGCGCCACTCGAAGCCCGCCGCCGTGAAGATCTCGTCGAGGCCTTCGGATTCGGCCTGCTCGCGCACCAGGCCGGAGCCCGGCACGACCATGGCCCGCACGCCCGCGGCGACCTGGCGGCCCTCGACGATGGCGGCGGCGGCGCGGAGGTCCTCGATGCGGCTGTTGGTGCAGGAGCCGATGAACACCACGTCGATCCTGGCGTCGGCGATCGGCTGGCCCCCGGCGAGGCCCATGTAGTCCAGCGCCCGCTCGGCCGAGGCGCGCTTGTCGGGATGGGCGAAGCTGTCGGGTGCGGGCACCGCGCCGGTGACCGCCACCACGTCCTCGGGGCTGGTGCCCCAGGTGACCAGGGGCGCGATGGTCGCGGCGTCCAGGCGGATCTCGCGGTCGAACTGGGCGTCGGGGTCGGAGAAGAAGCTTTTCCAGTAGCCGAGCGCCATCTCCCAGGCGCCGCCCTTCGGCGCGGCCGGGCGGCCCCTGAGGTAGTCGAAGGTGGTCTCGTCAGGCGCCACCAGGCCGGCGCGGGCGCCGCCCTCGATGGTCAGGTTGCAGAGCGTCATGCGCCCTTCCATGGAGAGCGCGCGGATCGCTTCGCCGGCGTATTCGATGACATAGCCCGCGCCGCCGTTGGTGCCGATCTCACCGATCATGGCCAGGGCGAAATCCTTGGCGCCGACGCCGGGCGCAGGGGTCCCGTCGATGACCACCCGCATGTTCTTCGACTTCCTCTGGCGCAGGGTCTGGGTGGCCAGGACGTGCTCGACCTCGGAGGTGCCGATGCCGTGGGCGAGCGCCCCGAAGGCGCCGTGGGTCGAGGTGTGGCTGTCGCCGCAGACGATGGTCATGCCGGGCTGGGTGCGGCCCTGCTCGGGGCCGACCACGTGGACGATGCCGTTCCTCACATCGCCCATCGGGAAGAACTCAATGCCGTTCTCGGCGACGTTCTTCTCCAGCATCTGCAGCTGCAGGCGGGCCTCCTCGTCGGCGACGGCGGCGACGCCCAGGCCCTGGCCGACGGTGGGGATGTTGTGATCGGCGACGGCCAGGGTGCGGTCGGGCCGGCGCACGGGGCGCCGATGGGCGCGCAGCCCGGCGAAGGCCTGCGGCGAGGTCACCTCGTGGATCAGGTGCAGGTCGATGTAGAGGATCGCCTCCCCGTCCTGCCCGTCCGGGCTTTCCTGGGCGACGACGTGGGCGTCCCAGATCTTGTCGTAGAGGGTCTTGCCGGCCATGGGCCGCATGTAGGTCCGCCGACCCGGGCGCGTCTAGGGGTGCGGCGCGGCGACGGGGGCGCTCGGTGGCATTTCTTCTTCGACATCGACGGGTTGACAGCAGGGATTACAGGCGTAGTTTCCTTCTAGATTACAACTGTAGCTCAGGAAGAGAGCCGCCATGACGACCGTCCAAGCCATCCCCATCGACCAGCGCCTGAACCTCTTGGCGATCCTGGCCCACGCCAAGCCGGTGGTGCAGGTCTTCCTGTTCCTGCTGATCGTGCTGCTCATAGCCTCCGTGGTCGTCTGGATCGGCCAGCTCGCCCAGGGCAAGCGCGCCGCGGTCGGCGACGACGTGCTCTCCGCCGTGCTGATCTCGGCCCCGCTGTTCGGGCTGACGGCGGCCGCCTACAACCTGCTCGACATGTCCATCGGCATCGCCAACGTGCGGCCGACGCCGGACATGACCATCCTCGCGCCCGGCCTCGCCGAGACCAGCCTGTGCATCCTGCTGGGGCTGCTGGCGGCCTCGCTGGCGGCGGCCTTCAGGGCGCATCTGCGGCTGTCGGGCTCGCGCGCCGGAGCGGCTTGACGATCCGAAGTACAGGCGTACGCTGCGCCCAACTACGGATGTAAGACCATGGCCAGAATCTCGACGGCGGAAAGCCAGATCATGGAGGCCCTCTGGGCCCAGGGGCCGCTCGGCGCCGAGGATATCGTGCGCGAGGTGGGCGGCCCCCAGAACTGGGGCGAGGCCACGGTGAAGACCCTGATCAACCGGCTGCTGAAGAAGAAGGCGATCGCCTCGGAGCGGACCGGCGGGCGGGCGCGCTACCGCCCCCTGGTCAGCCGCGCGGAATACGTCACCGGCGAGAGCCAGGGCCTGCTCGACCGGCTGTTCGGCGGCGAGGTCGCCCCGCTGGTCGCCCACTACGCCAAGCACCGGCCGCTGTCGGCCGAAGAGATCGAGCGCCTGAAGGCCCTCATCGCGGCGATGGAGCAGGACGATGACTGAGGTCATCGACGCCCTGCTGCGGGTGAACCTGGTCGGCGGCCTGACCATCCTGGCGGTGCTGGCCCTGCGGATCCCGGCCCGCTGGCGCTTCGGGCCGGAGATCGCCTACCGGCTGTGGGCGGCGCCGCCGCTGGCCATGGTCGCCACCCTGATCCCGTTGCGGACCGGCACGCCCACGCTGCACGCCTTGGTCAACCTCGCCCCCGCGCACTTCGCGCCGTTGCTGCTGGCCCTGTGGGCGATCGGCCTGATGGTCGCAGTGACCTTGCTGTGGCGGGCGCAGGCGGCCTTCCTGCGCGCCGCGCGGGCCGGCCGCGCCGGACCGGCGGTGGTGGGCGTGGTGGCGCCGCGCATCGTCATGCCGCCGGACGACGGCAGCTATTCGCAGGATGAGCGCGCCCTGATCCGCGCCCACGAGCGCGAGCACATCCTGCGCAAGGATCCCCGCGCCGGCGCCCTGATGGCCGCCGGCCAGTGCCTGGCGTGGTTCAACCCGCTGGTCCACCTGGCGGCCCATGTGGCGCGCCTCGACCAGGAGCTCGCGTGCGACGCCGCGGTGTTGCGCCGCCGGCCGGAGGCCCGTGCGCTCTACGCCAGGACCCTGCTGAAGACCCAGCTCGCCGGCATGGCCCTGCCGCTCGGCTGCTACTGGCCGGCCCGCTCGCGCCATCCTCTGGAGGTTCGCGTCGAGCTGCTGCGCCGCCCGCGCGGCGACGGCGGGCTGGAGGGTCCGCTGCTGATCGGCGCCGGGGTGGTCACCGCCGCGATCCTGGCCTGGGCGGCCGAGCCCCCGATGCCGGTCAGCGCGCAACGGCCGGCCATCGTCGCCGACCCCTACGTCCCCTATGGCTCGGGCCACATGTCGGTGATGCTGATCACCTGGCGCGCCGCCCCCGCCCGGCCCTAGGCCGCGGCATGACCCGCTGGCGGGCGCGCCGGCT
>JAQGIX010000427.1 GCA_028290925.1 Phenylobacterium sp.
TGCGGGGCGCGGTCCCCCTCCCCCATCAATGGGGGAGGAAGATCACGGCCGGCGCTCCTCCGCCTGACCATCCCCACCACCGTCATCCCCGGGACAAGCGTCGGGACAACGGCCCTCTTGGGGAAAGGGGAACGCCAGCGTGGCGCCGCCCGCCACCCCTCTAAAACCTATCGCCGGTTTAACTTGCAGCCTGCCTGATCTCGGCCATCCTGCCGCGATCTGTCGGGGGATTCCTGCATGCGTAATCTGATGACGGCGGCCGCGGCCGTCCTGGTCCTGTCGTTCGGCGTGGGCGCGTCCACGCACGCCTGGGCCGCGGACGAGCCGGCCAAGGCGGACGCCGCCAAGGCCGGCGACAAGGACAAGGTCGAGCTGCCACCGTTCCCGGCCGACGCCAGCGTCAAGCAGGTGATCCACGTGGCCGGCAAGACGGTCAATTACACCGCCACCGTCGGCTCGCTCCCGGTTCGCGACGAGAAGGGCAAGAAGATCGCCGAGGTGGTGTTCACCGCCTATGTGCTCGACGGCCCGCGCGATCCGGGCCGGCCGGTGACCTTCGCCTTCAACGGCGGGCCGGGCGCGGCTTCGGTCTACCTCAACATGGGGGCCATCGGGCCCAAGCGCATCCAGTTCGGCGCCCAGGGCGACAGCCCCTCGGACCCGGTGCGGCTGGTGGACAATCCCGGCGCCTGGCTCGACTTCACCGACCTGGTGTTCATCGACCCGGTGGGCACCGGCTACTCCCGCTCGCTGGTCGATCCCGACCAGACGAAGAAGCAGTTCTTCCAGGTGAAGGAGGACGTCGCCTACCTCTCGCGCATCGTCTTCGACTGGCTGGTGAAGAACGGCCGCATGGCCTCGCCGAAGTACGTGGTCGGCGAAAGCTACGGCGGCTACCGCGCCCCGGCCATCGGCCACTACCTGCAGCGCGAGCTGGGTGTCGGCCCGAGCGGGGTGATCATGGTCTCGCCGTTCCTCGACGCGCGCACCCAGTCCTTCGAGGACATTTCGCCCTTGCCCTACATCGTGACCCTGCCGTCGGAGGCGGCCGCCAACTACGAGCGCCAGGGCAAGCCGCTGAACGCCCAGACGCTCGGCGAGGTCGAGGACTACGCCCGCAGCGAGTTCGCCGTGGATCTGCTGAAGGGCCGCTCGGATCCCGCGGCCGTGGCCCGCATCGTCGACCGTGTCACCCGCTACACCGGCCTCGATCCGCAGCTCGTCAAGCACATGGGCGGCCGCATCGATCCAGGCGTCTTCCTGCGCGAGCTCTACCGCGACCAGGGCAAGCTCGCGAGCATCTACGATTCGAACGTGACCACGTGGGACCCCTATCCGTGGTCGCAGGACCAGCGCGCCGGCGACCCGATCCTCGATGCGATCATCGCGCCCACCACCAGCGCCATGGTCGACTTCATGACCCGCACGGTCGGCTGGAAGGTGGAGGGCCGCTACAATGCGCTTTCCAACGCGGTGAACCGCGACTGGGAGAAGGGCTGGTTCCAGCAGATCGAGTCGGTCTCCGATCTCAGGAAGGCGGTGGCCGCCGATCCGAAGCTGAAGGTGCTGATCGTCCACGGCTACGACGACCTGTCGTGCCCGTTCTTCGCCTCGCAGCTGATCGTCGACCAGATGCCGCCGATGGGCGATCCGGGCCGCGTGCGGCTGTCGCTCTATCCCGGCGGCCACATGTTCTACAGCCGTCCCGACAGCCAGGCCGCGTTCCGCCGCGACGTGATGTCGATGTATGGCGCGCGCTGATCACGCCGCCACGCCGCCTTCAAACGGCCGTTTGCAAGGCCGGCTGGGTTATGCTTGTTCACCTATGACGCCGCGCGGGCGGAAGACCTGCGTGCGAGAGTAGGAGACGCTTCGAATGTCCGAGTCCGCCCTGCCGGCCGGCTGGCCCGCCATGTCCATCCCGCAGGCCCACGCCCTGCTGACCCAGCCCGGCAGCCCGCTGGAGGTGGAGGAGCGCGACATCGGCGGCATCCCGACCAAGGTCTGGAAGAACGCCCCGCCCACCCTGCGCGCCATCGTCGAGGCCTCGCGCGCCCATGGCGACAGGATCTACCTCGTCTACGAGGACGAGCGGGTGAGCTACGAGGCCTTCTACCGGGCGGTCGCCAACCTGGCCCGCGCCATGGCCGCCGACGGCGTCGGCAAGGGCGACCGGGTCGCGGTGATCATGCGCAACCTGCCGGAGTGGGTGGTGGCGTTCTACGCCGCGGCTTCGCTGGGCGCGGTGGTGACGCCGCTCAACGCCTGGTGGACGGGCCCCGAGCTGGAATACGGCCTGACGGATTCCGGGACCAAGGTCGCGGTGGTCGACGCCGAGCGCTACGAGCGGCTCGCCGAGCACATGGCCAACTGCCCTGAGCTCACGCGGGTCTACGTCTCCCGCCAGACTGCCGAGGAGATCGCCCATCCGGGGGTCACCAAGCTCGAGGACGTGATCGGCGCCCCCAACGACTGGGGCGCGCTGCCCGACGTCGGCCTGCCGCCGGTGGAGATCGCCCCCGACGACGACGCCACCATCTTCTACACCTCCGGCACGACGGGTAAGCCGAAGGGCGCGCTCGCCACCCAACGGGCCGTGAACACCGCGGTGATGACCGGCGCGGCGGCCGCCGCCCGCAACTTCCTGCGTCGCGGCGAGGCGCCGCCGCAGCCCGATCCCAACGGCCCGCAGCGCTCGTCGCTGCTCTCGGTGCCTTTCTTCCACGTCACCGGCTGCATGGCGGTGCTGAACCCCTCGACCTTCGGCGGGGCCAAGCTGGTGATGATGCACAAGTGGGATCCGATCCGCGCCTTCGAGCTGATCGAGCGCGAGAAGATCCAGTCGGCCGGCGGCGTGCCGACCATCGCCTGGCAGTTGATCGAGCATCCGGCTCGCAAGAACTACGACCTCTCCTCGCTGGAGTCGGTGGCCTACGGCGGCGCGCCCTCGGCGCCGGAGCTGGTGCGCCGGTTGCGCGAGACCTTCCCCAACTCCCAGCCCGGCCAGGGCTGGGGCATGACCGAGACCTGCGCCACGGTCACCTCCAACGGCGCCGAGGACTATGTGAACCGCCCCGACAGCTGCGGCCCGGCCGCGCCGGTGGCGGCGCTGGAGATCCGCGATCCGGAGGACGGCAAGACCGTGCTGCCGGCCGGTGTCGTGGGCGAGCTGTGGTCGTTCGGCCCGATGAACTGCAAGGGCTACTGGAACAAGCCGGAGGCCACCGCCCAGACCTACGTGGACGGCTGGGTGCGCACCGGCGACCTGGCCCGCCTCGACGAAGAGGGCTTCTGCTTCATCATCGACCGCGCCAAGGACATGCTGATCCGCGGCGGCGAGAACATCTACTGCGTCGAGGTGGAGAACGTCCTCTACGACCATCCCGCGGTGATGGACGCCGCCGTGGTGGGCAAACCGCACCGCACCCTGGGCGAGGAGCCTGCGGCGGTGGTGACGCTGAAGCCGGGGGCCGAGGCCACCGAGGCCGAGCTGCGCGCCCACGTGGCCGAGCGGCTGGCCGCCTTCAAGGTGCCGGTCGAAATCCTGATCCGCCACGAGACCCTGCCGCGCAACCCCAACGGCAAGATCCTCAAGAGCGAGCTGAAGAAGCTGTTCGTCGAAGAGCAGGCGGCGCCCGCCTGACGCCCCCGAGGACTCCGGATGGGCCGCAAGCGCGCCGACCTGCTGCTGGTCGAACGCGGCCTCTTCGAGAGCCGCGCCAAGGCCCGCGCCGCCATCGAGGCCGGTGGCGTCACGGCTGATGGCCGTATCGTGGTCAAACCCTCGGAAGCGCTCGACGAGGCGTCCGAGATTGTCGCAGCGGCCGCCTATCCTTGGGTTGGTCGCGGCGCGCTGAAGCTCGCCCACGCGCTGGAGACCTGGCCCATCCCGGTGGCTGGCCGCGTCGTGCTGGACCTAGGCGCCTCGACCGGCGGCTTCACCGAGGTCGCGCTGAGCCGCGGCGCGGCGCGG
The DNA here is from genome assembly GCA_028290925.1 of Phenylobacterium sp. Taxonomy (GTDB): domain Bacteria; phylum Pseudomonadota; class Alphaproteobacteria; order Caulobacterales; family Caulobacteraceae; genus Phenylobacterium. Next base: position 3,974 of record JAQGIX010000427.1, read on the forward strand.
GTCTACGCGGTCGACGTGGGCCGCGGGCAACTCCACCCGCGGCTCGCCGGCGATGCTCGCGTCGTGAGCCTCGAAGGCCTCGACGCCCGGTCTTTGACAATCGCGCTGATCCCCGAGCCGCCGGGACTGATCGTCACCGACGTCAGCTTCATCGGCCTCGCCAAGGCGCTGCCCGCCGCGCTGGCTCTGGCGGCGCCGGATGCGGACCTCGTGGCGCTGGTGAAGCCGCAGTTCGAGGTGGGGCCCGAGCGGGTGGGCAAGGGCGGTTTGGTGAGGGACGAGGCCGCGCGCGCCGAGGCCCTGGCGAACGTGGGCGCCTTCCTTCAGGACGCCGGCTGGCAGGTGCAGGCGACGGCGCAGAGCCCCATCGCCGGTGGCGACGGCAATCTCGAATGGCTGCTGTGGGCAAGAAAAAGCGCCGCTCCCGAGGGAGCGGCGCTGAGGTCGGCTCGACCGTACTCTTAGTCGACGACCTGGTAGCGACCGTCGGAGTCCATGCAGACCCGGACGAAACGTTTCTGGACGCGGCCGTCCGGCAGATAGATCGGGCTTTCGGCCAGGGTGCAGCCGTCGGCGCCCATGCGGCCCTCGGAGATCCGCAGGCGCTCGCCGCGGCGGCCGTAGGCCCAGCCCGGCTCCTCGTCGTAGCGACCCTCGTAGCGCGGCGGCGGCGGGGGCGCGTCATAGCCGTAGCCGCCGTAGTTGTTGTAGGCCACGGGGGGCGGCGGTGGTGGCGGCGCGTAGCCGCCCTGGCGGCAGGCCGCCGAGGAGTGGCCGACGCCGGCCCCAACCAGGGCGCCCAGCACCCCGCCCAGCACCGAGCCGTCGGTGCGGTGATGGTTGCCGGAGATCTGGCTGCCGACCACGGCGCCGATGCCGCCGCCCACCAGGGCGCCGCCGATGCCGCGGCCGTTGGCGTCGCGCTGGCACGGATCGTAGCCGTATCCCTGCGCTTGCCCGTTGCCGTAGTAGCCGTACTGGCCGTAGGGCTGGGCCTGGGCCGCGCCGCCCACCGCGCCCAGCGCCATCGCGCCGGCGGCCAGGGCGGCCACGCCCTTGGCGAAGCTCGAACGGTTCATGGAAGTCCCCTCTTTCGAATCTCGATGTCTGGCGGATGGAGCCGCCTATGCCGCACACTGTGACCGGCGCCGCCTGAACGGAGGCTAAGCGGCTTGTTCATCTTCGTTCATCTCCTCGTGCGAGGCCGTGATAGGGCTGCGGCGAATGAGATCCCCCCCGCGACATCGCCGCCCCCCACCGCCTGCCGGCCCGCCCGTCGAGCTTTCGATCGAGGCCGTCGGCGGGGAGGGCGACGGCGTCGCCGCCGGCCCGGTCTTTGTGCCCTTCACCCTGCCTGGTGAGCGGGTGCGGGCGACCGGGGGCGGCGAGCGGCGGAGCCTCGTCGAGGTGCTGGCGGCCAGCGCCGATCGCGTCGCGCCGCCGTGCCCGCATTTCGGGGTGTGCGGCGGCTGCGCGCTGCAGCACTGGGCGCCTGCGCCGTACCTGGCCTGGAAGGTCGAGCGGCTGACCGGCACGCTGGCGCGGCAGCGGATCGAGACCGAGATCCTGCCGGCCTTCGCCGCGGCGCCCGGCACGCGCCGCCGGCTCGCGTTGCATGCGCGCAAGGGCGGCCGCGACGCCGCGCGGCTGGGCTACAAGGCGCGCAAGTCCTGGGACCTGGTGGAAATCGCCGTCTGTCCAATCGCCGATCCGCGGCTGCAGGCGGCGATCCCTGCCCTGAAGCGTCTGGCTGCGCCGCTGTTCGAGCATCCGAAGTCCGCGCCCACCCTGCACGTGACGCTCACCGACACCGGCATCGACGTGGACATCTCCGGCGTCGAGCGCAAGTCGGGCGGCCTCTCGGCCGACGCACGGATGCTGATCGCCGACCGCGCCGCCGAGGCGGATTTCGCCCGCGTGACTCTGGACGGTGAGGTGGCCTATCTGGCCCGCCTGCCGAGCGTACGCCTGGGCCCCGCGACCGTCGCCCTGCCGCCCGGCGCCTTCCTGCAGGCGACCGCGCAGGCCGAGGCGGCGATGGCCGGCTTCGTGGCTGAGGCCGCCGCCGGGGCGAGCCGGATCGCCGACCTCTACTGCGGGGTCGGCACCTTCACCTTCCGCCTGGCGGAGATCGCGCCGGTCCACGCCGCGGACTTCTCCGGCGAGGCTGTGCAGGCGCTGAGCGCGGCCCTCGCCAGTGCGCCGGGACTGAAGGGCGTCACCGCCGAGGCGCGGGACCTGGTCCGCCGTCCGGTGCGGGCCGAGGAGCTGAAGCGCGTCGACGTGGCTGTCTTCGACCCGCCCCGCGCCGGCGCCGCCGAACAGACCGCCGAGCTCGCCCGCTCGTCGGTCGGCCGCGTCATCGCGGTATCGTGCAACCCCGCCACCTTCGCCCGCGACGCCCGGACCCTGATCGACGCGGGCTTCTCCCTGGAGCGCGTCCTGCCGGTGGACCAGTTCCTGTGGTCGCCGCATGTGGAGCTGGTGGGGGTGTTCAGCCGCTAGGCGGGAGGTAGGGGCCGCCCGGCGGCCCAAGTCGGCGCCCACGGCCAAGGTTCAACTCGCACCGAACAGATCGATCTGGTCGCCCGCCTTCGGTGGAACGCGGAACTTGGTGAGGTCGAGGGGCTCCAGCCTCACGTCCAGGCCGTAGCGCTTCTTGGCGGCGGCGAAGCGGCGGGACATCAGGGCGGCGATCGGGCCTTCGCCCTTCATGCGTTTGCCCCACTGGCTGTCGTAGTCCTTGCCGCCGCGGATCTGGCGGATGAGCGACATGACGCGGGCGGCGCGGTCGGGATGGTCGGTGGCCAGCCACTCCTGGAAGAGGTCTTTGATCTCCAGAGGCAGGCGCAGCGCCACATAGCCCGCGCCGCGGGCCCCGGCGGCGGCGGAGCGTTCCAGCACCGCCTCCATCTCGTGGTCGTTGAGGCCGGGGATGGCCGGAGCGAACATGACCACCACCGGCACGCCGGCGTCGGCGAGGCGCTTGACGGCGTCCAGCCGCTTCTCCGGCGTGGCGGCGCGGGGCTCCATGGAGCGGGCGAGCTTGCGGTCGAGGGTGGTGATGGAGATCGCGACGCGGACCAGGTTGCGTTCGGACATGGACGACAGGATGTCGAGATCGCGCAGGATCAGGCCCGACTTGGAGATCACCGAGAACGGGTGGTTGAAGCGGTCGAGGACCTCGATGACCTGGCGGGTCACCCGCAGCTTGCGCTCCTGCGGCTGGTAGGGATCGGTGTTACCGCCGATGTGAATGAATTCAGGCACATATCGAGGATTGCTGAGTTCTCGCTCCAAGAGGCGGGCGGCCTCGGGCTTGAAGAACAGCTTGGATTCGAAGTCGAGGCCGGGGGAGAGGCCCATGTAGGCGTGGGCGGGTCGCGCGTAGCAGTAGATGCAGCCATGCTCGCAGCCCCGGTAGGGGTTGATGGAGGCGGAGAAGCCGACGTCGGGGCTGTCGTTGCGGGTGATGATCACCTTGGCCTTCTCGGCCGAGACGGAGGTGGTGATCGTGGTGGGGACCTGGTCGTCGAGCGTCCAGCCGTCGTCGAAGGCTTCGCGGGCCTCGGCCTCGAAGCGGCCGGAGCGGTTGGTGCGGGCGCCGCGCCCGCGGATCTGCTGGGTGAAGGTGGTCACCGCGCGAGCCTAGGACTCCGGACAGAACAAAACAAGAACTATGTTGACCTCGGCGGCGGCGCAACGGCAGGTCGCGCCATGCTGTCGGTGATCGTTGATGTCGGTGATGCGGGGGAGCGGCTGCCGGGGATCCTGGCGGTGCTGACCACCGCCGCCGTGGAGGGGCTGGTGCGCGAGGTGGCGCTGGTGGGCGGCGGGCCGGTCGAGTTGCTCGAGGTGCTGCGCGAGGAGACCGGCGCGGAGCTGGCCGCCAGCGTCGCCGAGGCGATCGGCGCGGCGCGGTCGGAGCTGCTGCTGGTGATCGCCGCCGACTTCAGGCCGCGCGGCGGCTGGGTGGAGGCGCTCGGCCTGCACCTGCGCGGCGGCGGGCGCGAGGCGGTGCTGACGGGGGAGGGGGGCGGCTTCCTGAAGCCCGCGCCCTACGGCGTGCTGATCGGGCGGCCCAAGGCGGCGGCCCTAGCGCAGCCCGATCTGCAGCGTCTGCGTCGACAGCTGGGCGCGCGGGCCCCCCGCATCGGGTAGGTCGAGGCGGGCGTCGATGACCGCGGCGCCGGCGGCCAGCGCGTCCAGGGTCCTGGTGTCCTGGCCGAACAGCTGGCGGTAGGTCCAGTAGCCGGCCATCACCTTCTGCACGTAGGCGCGGGTCTCGAAGGCCGGGATGGACTCGATCAGCAGCAGGTCGTCGGCGTCGCGGCCGACCTGCTGGGCGGCCTTGGCCACCAGGCCCGGACCGCCGTTGTAGGCCGCCACGGTCTTCAGGATATCGCCGCCGACCCCACGCTCCATCAGCCAGGTCAGGTAATCCTGGCCGACCCGCAGGTTGAAGGCGGGATCGAACAGCGGGCTCATGTCGGCCTTCAGCTTGTCGTCGCCGGCCGCGCGGGCGGCGGCCTCGGGCATCAGCTGCATCAGGCCCACGGCGCCCCGGGGCGAGACGGCGTCCGGGTTGAAGCCGCTCTCCTGGCGGACGATGGCGTAGACCAGGGCCTTGTCGACGGTGAAGCCGGCGCGGGGCTGAAGCTGCGGCGTCGGATAATCCAGCGAGGCCCTGATGCGGCGCCCGCCAGCGGCGGCGGACTGGTCGGCGCCGATGCCCAGGGTGTCGGCGAGCTTGGCCCAGTGGGCGCGCTCCGTGTCGGAGCGGGCCAGCGTCAGGCCGGCGCGCAGCTCCTGGCCGCACTCCTGCAGCCGGCCGATCTGGGCCAGGGCCGCGGCGCGGTGAGCCCGGTCGTTCTCGCGCACGAAGGCGGCGACTTCCGGAGCGGGCAGGCGGTAGGCGGCCTCGATCAGGCCGTCGATGGAGGGCGCGGCCGGCGGCAGGGCCGAGGTCAGGCGCAGGCGCCGCTCGGCGATCATGCCGTAGAAGGTGTCCGGGTTCTGGGCCGCGGCGCGCAGGTAGGTCTTGGCGTGGTCGACCTCGCCCAGCGTCTCGGCGGAGCGGGCGGCCCAGTAGGCGCCGGCCGCGCGGCTCCAGGGGTCCTGGGTCTCGTCGCGGACGATGGCGGCGAAGAAGCCCTCGGCCTGCTCGAAGGCCTTCAGGCGGTA
>JAQGIX010000233.1 GCA_028290925.1 Phenylobacterium sp.
TTGGTGTAGAAGCGCACCCCCTCCATGCCGTGCTGGTTGGCGTCGCCGAAGGCCGAGCGCTTCCAGCCGCCGAAGGTGTGGTAGGCGACCGGCACCGGGATCGGCACATTGATGCCGACCATGCCGACGTTGACCCGGGCGGCGAACTCGCGCGCCGCGCGGCCGTTGCGGGTGAAGATGGCGACGCCGTTGCCGTACTGGTGCTCGGATGGCAGGGCCACGGCCTCCTCGAAGGTTTCGGCGCGCACGATCTGCAGCACGGGGCCGAAGATCTCCTCCTGGTAGGTCTTCATGGTCGGCTTCACCTGGTCGAACAGGGTGGGGCCGATGAAGAAGCCGTTCTCGTAGCCTTGCAGCTTGAAGCCGCGCCCGTCGACCACCAGCTCGGCGCCTTCTTCGACCCCAAGCTGTATGTAGTCCTCGACGCGCTTCCTGTGCGCCGCCGTCACCACCGGCCCGTACTGCGCCGCCGCGTCGGTGGAGATGCCCACCTTCAGGGTCTCGATCTCCGCCAGCACCCGTTCGCGGACCTCGTCAGCGGTCTTCTTGCCCACCGGCACCACCACCGGCAGGGCCATGCAGCGCTCGCCGGCCGAGCCGTAGGCCGCGCCGATGATGTCCTTGGTGGCCTGCTCCAGGTCAGCGTCAGGCAGGATGATGCCGTGGTTCTTGGCCCCGCCCATGGCCTGGACCCGCTTCCCGTGGGCGGTGCCGCGCGAATAGACGTAGGAGGCGATGTCCGAGGAGCCGACGAAGCTCACCGCCTTGATGTCGGGGTGATCGAGGATGGCGTCCACCGCCGTCTTGTCGCCGTGGATCACGTTCAGCACGCCCTTCGGCGCACCGGCCTCCATCATCAACTCGCCCAGCCTGACCGGCAGCGAGGGGTCCTTTTCCGACGGCTTCAGGATGAAGCTGTTGCCGGTCGCGATGGCGATGCCGAACATCCACATCGGGATCATCGCCGGGAAGTTGAACGGGGTTATGCCCGCCGCCACGCCCAGCGGCTGGCGCATGGAATAGACATCGATCCCGGGCCCCGCGCCCTCGGTGTATTCGCCCTTCAGGGCGTGCGGGATGCCGCAGGCGAACTCGATGACCTCCAGGCCGCGCTGGATGTCGCCCTTGGAGTCGGCGATCACCTTGCCGTGCTCCAAGGACAGCATCTCCGCCAGCTGGTCCATGTTGGCTTCGACCAGCCGCTTGAACTCGAACATCACCCGCGCCCGCCGCTGCGGGTTGACGAGCGCCCAGCTCTGCTGCGCGCGCACGGCCGACGCGACGGCGGCGTCCACCTCGGCCTGGCTCGCCAGGGCCACGCGGGCCTGCACCTCGCCGGTGTTGGGGTTGAACACGTCGGAGAACCGACCGCTGGTTCCGGCGACCGAGGCGCCGTCGATGAAATGGCTGATGTCACGCATGGCGCGCGTTTTAGGACTTCGGCGGCCGCTCGCCTAGCGCTTGCTCAAGAGTCCGGCGCCTGCGAATCTGCCTGCGCCATGACGGCCGTTTCGCCCGCCCTCGTCCTGACCGGCCCGCGCGGCCACATTATCGACACCCTGATCGTCGAACGGGCGCCGAAGCTGTCGGCGACGCCGCTGTGGCCAATGCTGCGGCCGCTGCTCTACGCAATGCTGGATTACGCCAAGGCGCGGCGCATGGCCGACGCCATCGCGCCCCTGCCCGGCCGCGAGGCGCTGGACTATGTCTCGGACCTGCTGGCCCTGAAGGTCGTGGCTCACGGCCTGGAGCGAATCCCCTGCAGCGGCCGGCTGGTGGTGGTCTGCAACCATCCCACCGGCATCGCCGACGGGGTCGCGGTCTATGACGCCCTGAAGGCCATCCGGCCGGACATCTGCTTCTACGCCAATTCCGACGCGCATCGGGTCGCCCCGCGCCTGGAGGAGGTGCTGGTCCCGGTGGAGTGGGTGGCGGCCAAGCGCAGCCGCGAACGCACCCGGCTGACCCTGCAGCGCACGCGCGAGGCGCTGGAGGCCGAGCGCTGCCTGGTGATCTTTCCTTCCGGCCGGCTGGCGCGGCGCGGGGCCGACGGCCAGCTCTGCGATCCGCCCTGGGCGCCCACCGCCGTGTCGCTGGCCCGCCGGCAGGGCGCGCCGGTCACGCCGCTGCATGTGGCCGGCCCCTGGTCGGCGCTGTTCCACTTCTTCAACCGCTTCTCGCCGGAGCTGCGCGACGTCACCCTGTTCCACGAGCTGCTCAACAAGCAGGGCCGCGAGTTCTCGCTGATCGTCGGGCGGCCGATCCCGCCGCAGGCCCTGGCCGGCGAGGCGGCGGAGGTGGTGGAGCGGCTGAAGCATCACGTGGAACGCACCCTGCCCCGCGATCCGGACCAGGCTTTCGCATGATCCTTCGAGATGAGGCCGCCACGGCCCGGCTGGGAGCGGCGATCGCGGCGCACCTTGGACCCGGCGAGGCGGTCTGCCTGACCGGGCCGCTGGGGGCCGGCAAGTCGACGCTGGCGCGCGCCCTGATCCGCGCGCTCACCACGCTCACCGAGGAGGTCCCCTCGCCCAGCTTCACCCTGGTGCAGTTCTACGAAGGCCCGCGACTGAAGGTCGCCCATTTCGACCTCTATCGGCTCTCGAACCCGGACGAAGCCTATGAGATCGGTCTGGACGAGGCGCTGGACGAGGGGGCCGCGATCATTGAGTGGCCGGAACGGCTTAGCGGCCGCCTGCCGGCGGATCGACTCGATGTAGAGATCGGCCTGCTGGAGGCGGGCCGCTCGGTGCGGCTGAGTCCCCATGGCGCCTGGGAGGGACGCGGGCTTGAGTTCGGCGAAGGATCGTGAGGCGCTGAAGCGGGCGTTCCTGGAGGCCGCGGGCTTCGGGTCGGCGGTGCGCGAGCCGATGGGCGGTGACGCCTCGACGCGGCTCTACGAGCGCCTGCGCCTGCCGTCGGGCGAGAGCTTCATCTTCATGGACCAGCCGCCGGCCGTGGAGAGCGCCGTCTGCCCGCCGGGCGCCAGCCCCGCCGAGCGGCTGGCGCTCGGCTACAACGCCGCCTCGCGGCTGGCGGCGGGCTCGGTCGCGGCCTTCGTCGCCGTCGCGGACTACCTGCGGCGCTTGGGCCTCTCCGCTCCCGAGATCCCGGCCTACGATATTCCCCAGGGCCTCGCGGTCATGGAAGACCTGGGCGATGGCCTGTTCGCGACCCTGATCGGCGAGGGCGCCGCGGCGATTCCGCTCTACGAAGCCGCGATCGACGTGCAGGTCGTGCTCCACCGGGAGCGGCCGCCCGAGGTGCTGAGCGCTAAGGGCGCCGCCTGGCCGCTGCTCAGCTACGACGCGCTCGCGCTCAAGGTCGGGACCGACACCTTCCTGGCCTGGTGGCCGAAGTTCGCTGGCCTGCCGGAGTTCGGGCCCGAGGCGGTCGCCGACTGGGACGCGCTCTGGGCGCCGGTCTGGCTGCGCGGCGAGGCCGGCGCCGACGTCTTCACCCACCGCGACTACCACGCCCAGAACCTGCTCTGGCTGCCCGAGCGGGCGGGGCCCGCCCGCGTCGGCCTGCTGGACTTCCAGGACGCGGTGCGCGGCCATCCCGCCTGGGACCTGACCCACCTGCTGCAAGACGCCCGCCGCGATGTCGCCCCAGGGCTGGAGGCCGCCATGCTGGACCGCTACCTGGCCGCGCGGCCGGGGATCGACGCCGAGGCCTTCCTCGCCGACTACCGGGCGCTGGCCGCCGCCAACGCCGCGCGAATCCTCGGCCGGGTGTTCGCCAGGCAGGCGCTGCTCGGCCGGGCGCAGTACAAGGCCTTCATGCCCCGCACCTGGCGCTACCTGGAACGCGACCTGACCGACCCGGCCCTGGCCGGCCTGAAGGCCTGGTTCGACCGTCACGTGCCGGCCGAGGCCCGCGCATGAGCACGCCCAGGACCGCCATGGTCATGGCCGCCGGCCTCGGCACGCGCATGCGGCCGCTGACCGATCATCAGCCCAAGGTGCTGATCGAGGTCGCCGGCCGGCCGCTCATCGATTACGCCATCGAGCCCCTGGTGGCGGCCGGCGTCGAGCGTATCGTGGTCAATGTCCATGCCTTCGCCGAAGAGGTGGAGGCGCACCTGAGGCGCCGCAAAGATGCGGAGTTTCTGATCTCCGACGAGCGCGGCGCCCTGATGGAGACCGGCGGCGGGATCAAGCATGCCCGCGCCCTCCTGGGCGAGGACCCGATCTTCGTCTGCAACAGCGACTACATCTGGATAAAGCCGGGCCTGCCGGCGCTGGAGGAGCTGGCGCGGGACTGGGATCCCAACCGCATGGACGTGCTGGTCGTCGTGATCCCAAAGGCGCGAACTCTAGGCTTCGATACGCCGGGCGATTTCTTCCAGGACGAGGCAGGACGTCTGACCCATCGCGGCAGTCACGCCGCAGCGCCCCTGCACACCTTCGGGATCGAGATCCTCGATCCGCGGCCAGTCTATGCCGACCCACGCGACAAGTTCAGCCTGCGCGACATCTGGTTCGCCTCCGCCGACCGGGGCCGGCTCTTCGGCCTGCAGCTCGCCGGGCTGTGGATGCAGGTGGGCGACCCCGCCGCCCGCGATGAGGCCGAGGCGAGGCTCAGGGAGCTGACGTGAGCACCCCGGGCTTCCTCGATCGGCCCGCGCCCCGCTGGTTCAATATCCCGGCGCACCGCCCCTTCGTGCAGGACCTGGCCCGCGGCCTGCACGAGGCGCTCGCCCTGCTCGGGCCTGAGGCGCTGTCGCAGGCCACGATCCTGACGCCCACCCGCAGAGGCGCCCGGGCCTTGGCCGACGCCTTCGTGACCGCCGCCGAGGGCCGCGCAATCCTGCCGCCGCAGATGCGGCCGCTGGGCGATCTGGACGAGGGCGAACCGCCCTTCGAGCCCGGCGACCTGGCGCTGGACCTTCCCACCGCCATCGATCCCCTGACCCGCCGCTTCGAGCTGACCCGGCTGGTGGCGGCGCAATGGCGCCTGCTGCCCGGGCGCGAGCTCACCGCCTCGGCGGCCCTGGAGTTGGCCGACGCGCTCGGCGGCTTCTTCGATTCAGCCCAGATCGAGGAGGTCGACCTGGCCGGCAAGCTGGAGGCCCTGGTGGCCGGCGACCTCGCCGAGCACTGGCAGGTCAGCCGCGACTTCTTAGAAGCGGCCATCGCCGCGTGGCCGGCGAGGCTCGACAAGATGGGCCTGGCCGACGTCAGCGCCCGCCGCGTCGCCCTGCTGCGCCGCCTGGCCGAAGCCTGGACGGACCACCCGCCGCCGGGCGTGCTGATCGCCGCCGGCTCCACCGGCACCGCGCCCGCGACACGCGACCTGCTGATCGCCATCGCCGCCGCGCCGCAGGGCTGCGTGGTGCTGCCGGGCCTCGACGAAGGCCTCGCCGACAAGGCCTGGGCCAAGGTCGACGTGCAGCATCCGCAAGGCGCGCTGAAGCGGCTGCTCGACCACGCCGGCGTCGCCAAGGCCGAGGTGGCCACCTGGCCCGCCTCGCTGAAAGCCGAGAGCCGCGGCCGCTGGCGCCGACGGGTCGTCAACGAGGCCCTGCGCCCGGCGGAAGAGACCGCCGACTGGCTGAGCGTGATCGCCGAGCTGCGCCGCGAGGGGGCGACGGAAGGCGTCGATCCGATCGCCGAGGGCCTCGCCGGCCTCTCCCTGGTCAGCGCCCGCACCGAGGAGGAGGCCGCCACCGCCGCCGCCCTGCTGCTCCGCGAAGCCCTTGAGACGCCGCAGATCACCGCCGCCCTGGTCACCCCCGACCAGGCGCTCGCCCGCCGCGTCACCGCCAAGCTCGCCCGCTGGGGCGTGGTCCCGGACTCATCGGCCGGCGAGGCGCTGGCCGGCGAGCGCTGCGGCGTGCTGGCCGCCCTCCTCGCCCGCGCCGCGGTCGACCCGCTCGATCCGGTGACCCTGCTGGCCCTGGTGAAGCATCCCTATGGCCGGCTGGGAACCGACGCCGCGGCGGCGCGGCTCGAACGGCAAGGCCTGCGCGGCCCGCGGCCCCGGTCGTGGGACGAGCTCAAGGCGCGATCGAAGGACGCCGAGGCCCAGGATCTCGCCCGCCAGCTGGAAGGCGTCATCGCCGCCCTCGCCTGGCCCGCCGAAACCGAGGCCCCGGCGAACGCCGCCCGCCGCCTGGCCGCCGCCATGGAAGCCGTCGCCGCCGACCCGGCGGGCCACACCGGCGATCTCTGGGCCGGCCACGGCGGCGAGGCCATGGCCCGGCTGCTCGCCGCCCTGATCGCCGACCAGGGCCTGCCGCCCACCACGCCGCGCGGCTTCGCCGACCTGCTGGAGCGGCTGATGGCCGGCGAGACGGTGCGCTCCGGCGGGGCCACCCATCCGCGCCTGCGCATCCTGGGAGCCATCGAGGCGCGGCTGGTGCGCGCCGACCGGCTGGTCGTCGCCGGGCTGGAGGAGGGCGTCTGGCCCCGCGCCGCGCCGCTCGATCCCTTCCTGTCGCGGCCCATGCGCCACGCGCTGGGCCTGCCCTCGCCCGAGCGCCGCATCGGGCTGTCGGCCCACGACTTCGCCCAGGCCGCCTGCGCGCCGGAGGTCATCCTCCTGCACACCGAGCGCCGCGAGGGCGGGCCCTCCGTGAAGTCCCGCTGGCTCTGGCGGCTCGAGACGCTGGCCGCCGGCGCGCAGGTGACGATCCCCGGCCGCCCCGATCTGCTCGCCTGGGCCCGCGGCCTCGACGCGCCGGGCGAATATAAGCCCGCCGGCCGCCCGGCCCCGGTCCCGCCCGTGGCCCACCGCCCCCGCGAGCTGGCCGTCACCCGCATCGAATCCCTTACCCGCGATCCCTACGCCGTCTGGGCGCGCGACATCCTGCGGCTCTACCCGGCCAACCGGCCGGACGAGGCCGCCGACGCCCGCGCCCGCGGCACCGCCATCCACCGGGCCTTCGAGCGGCTGGCCGAGCGCTTCCCCGCCGAAATCCCCGACGACGCGGCCGCCGTGTTCGAGCGGCTCTACATCGAAGCCCTGGAAGAGGCCGGCCTGCCGCACGAGGCCCTGGCCCGCGAACAGGCCCTGGCCCGCGAGGCCGCGCAATGGGTCGCCGCCCTGGAGCGCGAGCGCCGCGCCGATGGCCGCGCCGTCCACGTGGAGCTGAAGGGCGAGCTCAGCTTCCCCGCCCCGGCCGGATCCTTCAAGCTCACCGCGCGGGCCGACCGCATCGAGGCCACGCCCGACGGCTTCGGCCACATCCTCGATTACAAGACCGGCACGGCGCCCTCGAAGAAGGAGGTCGCCACCGGCTTCTCGCCGCAGCTGACGCTCACCGCCGCGATCCTGGCCGCCGGCGGTTTCGCAGAGCTCGGCAAGCTCGCCCCCGGCGACCTGACCTATCTCGAGATCACCGGCCGCAAGCCGGCCGGCAAGGTCGAGACCCGCGCCGTCGCCGGCGACGAGAGCGCCGAGGCCGCAGTGCGCGCCCTCGAGGGCCTCAAGGCCCTGATCGAGCGCTACGACGCGCCGACGCAATCCTATCCCTCGCGCATCGCCCCGCAGTTCGTGAAGGCGCGCGTCTCCGACTACGATCACCTGGCGCGGGTCTTCGAATGGTCCACAAGCGGCGAGGAGGGCGAGGAATGAGCCTCGTCGACCTGCCTCGCCCGACGACCGTCGCCGATCCGCAGGCGCTGGCCGCCGACCCCCGGCTCTCGGCCTTCGTCACCGCCAATGCCGGCTCCGGCAAGACCAAGACCCTGATCGACCGGGTGGCCCGCCTGCTACTCGCCGGCGCCGAACCCGAGACCATCCTCTGTGTGACCTACACCAAGGCCGCCGCCGCCGAGATGCAGCGTCGGCTCTATGAGCTCCTGGGCTCCTGGTCGGTCCGCGAGGACGCCGCCCTGAAGAAGGCGCTCGCCGAGCTGGAAGGCCGCCCGGCCGAGGCCTACGACCGCCAGGGCCTGTCGGCCGCCCGCGCCCTCTTCGCCCGCGCGCTCGAGACCCCCGGCGGCCTGAAGATCCAGACCATCCACGCCTTCTGCGAGAAGCTCTTGCGCCGCTTCCCGCTGGAGGCCGGCGTCTCGCCCGGCTTCCGGGTCATGGACGACGCGGCCAGCGCCGCCGTCGCCCAGGCCGCGAAGCGCGACGTGGCCCGCCACGCCCTGCGCGGCGAGGGCGCCGTGGCTGAGGCCTACGCCCGGTTCTCCGTGGCCCTCGACTTCATGAGCTTCCAGGTGATGTTCGCCGACTTCGAGGCCCGCCGCGGGGCGCTGGCGGCGTTCCTGGCGCGGGAGGGGGGCCTGGCCGGCGCCATGGCCTGGGTGTGGGCGGCCTGCGGGTTTTCCGAGGAACAGGACCCGGACGCGTTGGCCGCCAAAGCCATGGCCGAGCTGGACCGCGGCCTCTGGCGTCAGGCCGCCGAGGTGCTGAACGCCGGCTCCGCCACCGACCAGAAATGCGCCCGCCAGATGTCGGGCGTCGCGGCCAACGCCGCGGCCACGCTCGCCGAGACCCTGGCCGTCTTCTTCACCCAGGCCGGCGAGGGCACGCCCGCTGCCTGGGTCGGCAAGACCGGCGGCCTGAAGGCCCGCGAGGACCTACGCGTCAAGCTGCTGGCCGAACAGGCCCGGCTGGAGATCGCCCGCACCCGCCTCCGCGCCGCCCAGGTGGCCTGGGACACGGTCTATGCCCTCACCCTGGCCGACGCCTACCTCACCGCCTACCGCCTGGAAAAGTCGCTCGCCGGGGCCCTCGACTTCACCGACCTCATCGAGAAGACCTGCGCCCTGCTGCGCGATCGGCCGGCCGCCGCCTGGGTGCTCTACAAGCTCGACGGCGGCATCGACCACATCCTGGTGGACGAGGCGCAGGACACCGCCCCGGACCAGTGGCGAATCGTGCGGGCGCTCACCGAGGAGTTCTTCTCCGGCGAGGGCGTCGATCCGCAGGCCGCGCGCAGCCGCAACCTGTTCGTGGTCGGCGACGAGAAGCAGTCGATCTACTCCTTCCAGGGCGCCCAGCCGGAGCTGCTGATCCACGAGTTCGAGTTCCACCGCGACCGCGCCACCGGCGCCGGCTTCCGCTTCGAGCGGGTGGACCTGCTGGCCTCCTGGCGTTCGACGCCCGAGGTGCTGTCCTTCGTCGACGCGGTGTTCGCCCCGCCGGAGCTGGCCGCGGCCATCCAGCCGCGCCCCGACCTGGAGGCCATCCTCCACCAGCCGACCCGCACCGACCACGCCGGCTGCGTCGATGTCTGGCCGCTGGAGAAGGAGCCCGAGGCGCCCGAGCGCCTGGCCTGGGACGCGCCCCTCGACACCGTGGGTGAGGACAGCGCCAACCGCGCCCTCGCCCGGAAGATCGCCTGCGAGATCGCCGACCTCATCGCCCGCGGCGACGCCGTCTACGACAAGGGCCTGAAGGCTTGGCGCCCGGCCAGGCCCGGCGACGTGCTGATCCTGGTGCGCCGCAGGCGAGCCCTGTTCGAGGAGATCCTGCGGGCCCTGAAGCAGGCCGACATCCCGGTGGCCGGCGCCGACCGCCTGGCGCTCTCCGAGCACATCGTCTTCGACGACCTGCTGGCCCTGGCGCGCTTCGCCCTCTTCCCCCACGACGAACTGACGCTTGCCGCCCTTTTGCGCAGCCCCTTCTGCGACCTCACCGACGACAGCCTCTACGCCCTGGCCCACGGCCGCGAGCGCGAAGGCCTCTGGGACCGCCTGCAGCGCCGCGCCGACGAGAAGCCGGAATGGGCCGACGCCCGCGCCCTCCTCGCCCAGGTGCTGGCCGAGGGCCGCGCAAGCCGCCCCTTCGAGTTCTACGCCCGGGTGCTGGGCCTGACCGACGGGCAGGGCCGCTCCATGCGCCGCCGGCTGCTGCGCCGGCTGGGCGCCGAGGCGCAGGACGCCCTCGATGAGTTCCTCGCCCAGGTGCTGGCCGCCGAGGGCCGCGGCGTCCACGACCTGGAGCGCCTGGCCTTCGACTTCGAGAGCCTCTCCATCACCGTCAAGCGGGAGATGGAGGCGGCCCGCGACGAGGTCCGGGTGATGACCGCTCATGGCGCCAAGGGCCTGGAGGCGGCCATCGTCTTCCTGCCCGAGACCACGCTGACCCAGACCCAGCGCGGCTCGCCGCTGATGGAGACCGAGGATGGCGGGTTCCTGTGGTGCCCGTCCAAGGATCGCGACTGCGAGCCCTCCGCCGCCGCCCGCGAGCGCCGCGCCAAGCGCGAAGAGGACGAGGCCTTCCGCCTGCTCTATGTGGCGCTGACCCGGGCCCGCGACCGCCTGGTGCTCTGCGGCCGCGCGCCGAAACGCGGCGACGAGGCCAAGCTCAAGGGCTGGTGGGGCGCGGTGTCCGCCGCCCTCGACCATGCCGAGATCGCGCCCAAGGTCCGCACCGTCGCCTGCGGCGAGATGCAGATCCGCCGCTATGGGCCCGATCCGCAGACCGCGCAGGCCGCCGCATCCCCCGCACCCCCCACGATCCCCGTTCCCGCCTGGGCCGCGCAAGTCGCCCCGCCCGAGGCCTTCGGCCGCTACGCCTCGCCGTCCGACCTCGGCGAAGGCGCCCGCATCGCCGCCCCCTCGCCGCTGGCCGCCACCGGCGGGCTCGGCCGCTTCCGCCGCGGCGACCTGATCCATAAGCTGCTGCAGCTGCTGCCCGACCTGCCGGCCTCCGCCCGGGCGGCCGGGGCCCGGGCCCTGCTCGGCCGCGAGCGCGACCTCACCGAGGCTCAGGCGTCCGAGATGACCGCCGCGGCCCTCTCGGTGCTGGACGACGCGCGCTTCGCCGAGGTGTTCGGCGAGGGCTCCCGCGCCGAGGTGGCCATCGCCGGCTCCGCCGCCGCCCTGCCGCCGGGCCTGAAGATCTCCGGCCGGCTCGACCGGCTGGTGGTGCTGAAGGACCGCGTGCTGGTCGCGGACTTCAAGACCAACCGGCCGTCGCCCGCGGAGATCGAGGACGCCGATCCGGCCTACCTCAGGCAGATGTCGATCTACTGGGCGGTGCTCACCGAGGTATTCCCGGGGCGGCGCATCGAGGCGGCGCTGGTCTGGACCGATGGGCCCAAGCTGATGCCGATCCCAGAAAACTTGATACGGCAAAGCCTTGCCGAACTCGGGGCAAGCGGTTGATACCAGCATAGGCGCCGCCTACATCGGCGGATCGGAATACCTCGACCGGCGTTTGGCGTCGGCCTGACGGTTTAGGAGCGTAAGCCATGAGCAGCGTGAAGGTCACCGACGAGTCCTTCGACACCGACGTTCTGCAAGCCAGCCAGCCTGTGCTGGTGGATTTCTGGGCCGAGTGGTGCGGACCCTGTAAGCAGATCGCGCCGGCCCTGGAGCAGATTGCCGATGAGTTCGCCGGCAAGGTGACCGTCGCCAAGCTGAACATCGAGGAAAGCCCCACCACGCCGTCGCGCTACGGCGTGCGCGGCATCCCCACCATGATGCTCTTCAAGGGCGGCCAGATGGCCTCCATGAAGGTCGGCGCCATGCCGAAGCAGAAGATCATCGAGTGGCTCACCGAGGCGGGCGTGGCGGCCTAGGCGCCGTGATCCTCCCCTTAGGGGGAGGTGCCCCAGAGGGCCGGAGGGGCTTGCAGCCCACGAACCGCCCCGCCGCGCACTTCAACCCCCTCAGTCGTTTCGCGACAGCTCCCCCTGGCGGGGCGCATCTAAACTAAGTCGGCCAGGTCTCCGGGCTCATGGCCAGGACCTCGCCGGCGAAGTGCAGGCCGCCGCAGACCAGCAGGTGCGGCGCGGGGCCTTCCTCCGCGAGCGCGCGGCGGACGCCGGCCTCCACATTGGCGACCATCTCCACCTCCAGGCCGGCGGCCATCGCCGCCGTGGCGATCTCCTCGGCCGGGGCCGCGTTGGGACTGTCGAAGGTGGTGGCGAACACCTTGGGGTGCATTTCGGCGAACGGGCGGAAGAAACCCTCGGCGTCCTTGCGGGCGAACATGCCGGCCACCAGCACCAGCGGCCGCGGATCGCGGTCCACCAGCCGCGAGGCGGCCTCCGCCAGGGCCCGGCCGGCGTGCGGATTGTGGCCGCCGTCCAGCCACAGGTCCGCGCCGCGCGCCTTGGCGAGCGCCGCCAGCGGCCCCTTGGTCAGCCGCTGGAACCGCGCCGGCCAGGACGCCGTCGAGACCCCGCGGGCGATCGCCTCTTCGCCCAGGCCGTGGTCGAAGGTCAGCGCCGCGGCCACCGCCAGGCCGGCGTTCTCGAACTGGTGGCCGCCGAACAGCGCCGGCGGCGGCAGGTCCAGCAGCCGGTCGGGCATCTGCACCATCAGCCGGCCGCGCTCCTCCCAGGTGTCGAAGTCGCGGCCCATGACGAACAGCGGGGCCATGCGGTCGTCGGCCTCGCGCTCGATCACCTCCATCGCCTCGTCCATCTGGCGGGCGACCACCGCCGGGCGCTTGGCCTTGATGATCCCGGCCTTCTCCCAGGCGATCTTCCACAGCTCGGGGCCCAGCATCTCCAGGTGGTCGTAGTCGATGGGCGTGATCACGCTGACCGCCGGCGCCGCGAAGACGTTGGTGGCGTCGAACCGGCCGCCCAGGCCCACCTCGACGATGGCCAGATCGGCCGGGGTCTCGGCGAAGGCCAGCAGGGCGATCACCGTGGTGATCTCGAAGAAGCTGATCGGCTCTCCCGCGTTGGCCGCCTCGACGCGGGTGATCAGCTCGGTCAGCGCTTCATCGCTGATCAGCCGGCCGGCCAGGCGGATGCGCTCGGCGAAGCGCACCAGGTGCGGCGAGGTGATGGCATGGACCCGCAGACCCGCCGCCTCGCCGATCGCCCGCAGGTAGGCCACCGTCGAGCCCTTGCCGTTGGTGCCGGCCACGTGGATCACCGGCGGCAGGCGTTTTTCGGGGCTGCCCAGCGCGGCCAGCAGGCGTTCGACACGGCCCGTGGTCAGGTCGATCAGGGTCGGATGGTTGCCGCGCAGCCGCTGGATCACCGCGTCGGACGCGCGGATGGGATCGTACATCGACTGGACCGGATCAGGCGGCGGAAAGGCGGGCGCGCCCCATGGTGAGCGTCTTGAGGATGGAGCTTAGCACGGCCGGGAGCTCGGCGCGCGTCACCACGCGATCGATCATGCCGCGCTCCACCAGGAACTCGGAGCGCTGGAAGCCGGCAGGCAGGGTCTCGCGGATGGTCTGCTCGATCACCCGGCGGCCGGCGAAGCCGACCAGCGCGTTGGGCTCGGCCAGGTGCACGTCGCCCAGCATGGCGTAGGAGGCCATCACCCCGCCGGTGGTGGGGTCGGTCAGCACCACGATGTAGGGCAGGCCCGCGGCCTTGACCTCGTTCAGCCCCAGCGTCGTGCGGGCCATCTGAAACAGGGACAGCGTCACCTCCTCCATGCGCGCGCCGCCGGCGGCGGTGAAGATCACGAAGGGTACGCGGCGCTTCACGGCTTCCTGGGCGGCCTTGATGAAGGCCTCGCCCACCGCCATGCCCAGCGAGCCGCCCATGAAGGCGAAGTCCTGCACCGCCACCACCGCCGGCTGGCCATGGATGGTCCCGTAGCCAAGGGCCAGGGCGTCGACCTCGCCGCTCGCCTTGCGCGCCGCCTTCAGGCGGTCGGGATAGGATTTCACGTCGGGGAACTTCAGCGGATCGTCGACCACGGCCGGGGCGGCGATCTTCTCGAACCTGCCCTCGTCGAAGATGTAGCGCAGCCGCTGGGCCGCGCCGATCCGCATGTGGTGGCCGGACGGGGTGACCCACAGGGCCGCGTCCAGGTCGGGTCGATAGATCATCTCGCCCGTCTCCGGGCACTTCACCCAGAGGTTCTCCGGCGTCTCGCGCTTGGAGAAGGCGTTGCGGATGCCCGGCGCGATGCGCGACAGCCAGCCGGAGCGCTCGCGCGGGGCGGCGGGCTGGCGGGCGGCCTTGTCGGGCTTGTCGTTCTTTTCAGCCATCGCCATGGGTCTTAGACCGTCGTTTGGCCGATCCGGGCAGCGCGGACAGCCTTAGCCAATGATTCGGCTTTGAGAAGAACCCGCGCGCTCACGTCTTCGTTCATGTCCACCGCTTCGGCCACTTCATCCACAAGCGCGGAGCCGACCACCACCGCATCGGCCACCCGGGCTATGGCGGCGGCCCGTTCCGGGGTCTTGATGCCGAAGCCCACCGCCACCGGCAGGCCCGAGGCCTTGCGTACCCGCGCCACGGCCGGCGCCACGGCCACCTCGTCGGCTTCCTTGACCCCCGTCACGCCGGCCACCGAGACATAGTAGACGAAGCCCGAGGTGCGGCGGACCACCACCTTCAGCCGTTCGTCGTCGCTGGTCGGCGTGGCCAGGCGGATCAGCGCGATGTCGGCGGCGTCCAGCGCATCGGCCAGCTCGCCCGCCTCCTCCGGCGGGCAGTCCACCACGATCAGCCCGTCCACCCCGGCCGCCGCCGCGTCGCGGGCGAAGGCGGCGATCCCGCGGTGCAGGACGAGGTTCATGTAGCCCATCAGGATCATCGGCGTGGTCGCATCGCCGGCGCGAAAAGCTCGGGCCAGCTCGAGGGTCCCGGTCAGCGTCATGCCGGCGCTGAGCGCCCGCTGCGCCGCCCGCTGGATCGGCGGGCCCTCGGCCATCGGATCGGAAAACGGGAAGCCCAGCTCGATCAGGTCGGCGCCCGCCGCCGGCAGGCCCCGCAGGATATTCAGCGCTGTCGCGGCGTCCGGATCGCCGGCCATCACATAGGGCACGAAGGCCGCGCGGCCGTCCTGCTTCAGCGCGGCGAAGCGGGCGTCGATGCGGGCCTTGCTCAAATCCGCCGCCCCAGGGCCGCCGCCACGGTGGCCACGTCCTTGTCGCCGCGCCCAGAGAGGTTGAGCACCACGATGCCGTCGGGGCCAACCTCGCGGCAGATTTCCGGCAGGCGGGCGATGGCGTGGGCGGATTCAAGCGCGGGGATGATGCCCTCGAGCTCGGCGCAGAGCTGGAAGGCGGCCAGCGCCTCGTCGTCGGTGGCGGTCAGGTACTTGGCGCGGCCCACGTCGTGCAGCCAGGAGTGCTCCGGCCCGATGCCCGGATAGTCGAGGCCGGCCGAGATCGAGTGGGCCTCGGTGATCTGGCCCTCGGCGTCCTGCAGCAGATAGGTCTTGTTGCCGTGCAGAACGCCCGGCCGGCCGCCGTTGATCGCCGCGGCGTGCTTGTCGGTGTCCATGCCGTGGCCGGAAGCCTCGACCCCGAAGAGCTTCACGCCCTCGTCGTTGAGGAACGGGTGGAACAGGCCGATGGCGTTGGAGCCGCCCCCGACGCAGGCCACGACCGCATCCGGGAGACGCCCCTCCATCTCGAGGATCTGCTCACGGGTCTCCTTGCCGATCACGCACTGGAAGTCGCGGACCATTTCCGGATAGGGGTGCGGCCCGGCCGCCGAGCCGATCAGGTAGTAGGTGTCGTCGACGTTGGTGACCCAATCGCGCAAGGCTTCGTTCATGGCGTCCTTCAGGGTCGCCGAGCCGGAGGTCACCGGCCGCACCTCGGCGCCCAGCAGGTTCATCCGGAAGACGTTGGGCTCCTGCCGCGCCACGTCGATCTCGCCCATGTAGACCACGCAGGGCAGGCCGAAGCGGGCGCAGACGGTGGCGGTCGCCACGCCGTGCTGGCCGGCGCCGGTCTCGGCGATGATCCGGGTCTTGCCCATCCGCATGGCCAGCAGGATCTGGCCCATGCAGTTGTTGATCTTGTGCGCGCCGGTGTGGTTCAGCTCCTCGCGCTTCAGATAGATCTTCGCGCCGCCGAAGTGGGCGGTGAG
>JAQGIX010000435.1 GCA_028290925.1 Phenylobacterium sp.
ATGACTTAACCGGCGATCAGATCGCCGACCTCCTGGACCTCTTGCGGGGTGAGCTTCCAGGCGGCGGTGGCCACGTTGCTGCGCACCTGCTCGGGGGTGGTGGCCCCGGCGATCACCGAGGAGATCACCGGGTGGCCCAGCAGCCAGGCGAACGCCAGCTCCAGGCTCGTGTGGCCGCGCTCTTCCGCCCAGGCCGTCAGCTTCTCGATCTTCTGGAAGTTCTTGTCGCTCAGCGCCTGGGCGCCCTGCGGGCCCCAGGCGGCCAGGCGGCTGCCTTCCGGCGGCGGCGCGCCGCGCTTGTACTTGCCGGACAGCAGGCCCGAGGCCAGCGGGAAGAACGGCAGGAAGCCCAGGCCGTACCGTTCGCAGGCCGGCAGCACCTCATGCTCCACCCGCCGCTCCAGCAGCGAATACTGGTTCTGGGCCGAGACGAAGGGCGTCCGATGCGCCGTCCGAGCGGTCCAGTCCGCGTCGGCGATCTGGAACCCGGCGAAGTTCGAAGTGCCGATGTAGAGCACCTTGCCCTGGGTCACCAGGTCGTCCAGGGCCCGCAGGGTCTCGTCGATCGGGGTCTCCGGGTCCGGCTGGTGGAACTGGTAGAGGTCGATGTGGTCGGTCTTCAGCCGCTCCAGGCTGTCCTCCACAGCGCGCAGCATCCAGCGCCGCGAGCCGCCCTTCTTGGCGTCGTTGTCGCCGACCCGCATGCCGAACTTGGTGGCCAGCACGATCTTGTTGCGCTTCTTGCCCAGCGCCTTGCCGAGGAACTCCTCCGACTTGGTCCCGCCGTAGATGTCGGCGGTGTCGAACAGGGTGACGCCCGCGTCGATCGCCGCATCCACCACCGCCTGGGTTTGCTTCTCGTCGATGCGCATGCCGAAGTTGTTGCAGCCCAGGCCCACCTCGCTGACCTTCAGGCCCGAGGCCCCCAAACGCCGAAGCTTCATGCTCGTCCCTCGCAATGATCGTCCGAAACAGGCGCCGGGCGGCGGCCCTGCGCCCGAGCGGCGCGGAGCCTAGTCCATTCCGGCTGATTGACCAGCGGCCGCGGCGCTCGCCGTTCAGCATGGTTGACGGCCGTTCACCGCGTTTGTTGGCGATATCGCAAGGGGGCCGGCGGTAACCCTATGAACGACCTCATAGTTTCCGCGGGCTTTTGGCACATGCGAGTAATCACCATCGTCAGTCTCGGCGCCTCGGCGGTGCTGGGGCTGGGCGCCCTCTTCGTGGCCAGGACGGTGCTGCCCAACCAGGCGGCGGCCAAGCCCGGCGTGGTGAACATGTCGGTGGGCGTGCCGATCGTCATCGCCGCCAAGGACATCAAGTACGGCGACAAGCTGGACGCCGGCATGCTGACCCTCGCCCGGGCGCCGGCCGAGGTGGCGCCGCAGGGCGCCTTCGCCAGCGTCCAGCAGGTGCTCTCCCAGGATCGCGGCGGCCCGCCGGTGGCGCTGCAGCCGATCGCGGCGCACGAGGCGCTGCTCCCCGCCAAGCTGTCCGGCCCGGGCGCGCGCCCGTCCGTCGCGGCCGAGATCGCCGACGGCATGCGCGCCTACACCGTCAGGGTGACCGACGTCACCGGGGCCGGCGGCCACGCCCTGCCGGGCGACCGGGTAGACGTGGTGCTGATGCGCGACCTGACGCCCACCGCCCAGAGCCGCAGCTACGTCTCCGACGTGGTGCTCCAGAACGTCCGCGTGCTGGGCGTCGACCTCAACGCCGACCTGGCCTCCAACAAGCCGGCCGAACCCAAGAACGCCACCCTGGAGGTCAGGGTCGAGGACGCCCAGAAGCTGGCGATCGCCTCCACCCTCGGCACGCTCTCCCTGGCCCTGCGGCGCACCGGCGAGGCCGACGCCCAGCCGGTCCGCACCATGGCCACCCACGCCTTCCTGGCCGGCGGAGCCGCGCCCTCGCCCGGCGTCGTCCGCCGCCACGGCGGCGCCGTGCGCAGCGGCCCCGGCCTGATCGCCATCGTCGAGTACGGCGGCCGCGGCGCGAGCCGTCCCGCGCCGCCGCCGGCGGCCCCGGTCGCCAAGGCCGACGTCACCGTCTCCCAGCCCCAGGCTGACGCCGGCCTCAAGCCGGGCGTCTGATCCCCATGCAGAGTGTATCTCCCATGATGCGTCCCCTCATCGGCGCGCTCGCCGCCGCGCTGGCCTGCAGCGCGCTCGCCGCCGCCCCCACGCGCGCCGCTGTCCCGATGGCCAGCGAAGCGGCGGTCAGCCGCAAGATCGTGGTGCCGAAGGACAAGACGCTGGCCTTCCGGCTGGGCCAGCCGGCCAGCAAGATCGTCGTCGCCCAGACCGACATCGCCCAGGTGGTCGCCACCTCCGACCGCACCTTCTATGTGCGCGGCAAGGACATCGGCTCCACCAACCTCCTGGTCTACGGCCCCGGCGGCCGGATCGACGAGGTGATCGACATCAACGTCACCTATGACGCGCCGGCCATGCAGGACGCGCTCGCCGCCGCCTTCCCGGCCGAGAACATCCAGGTGCGCAACGCCGGCCAGGGCCTGCTGCTCACCGGCCAGGTCGCCAACACCGGCGTCGCCGCCCGCGCGGCGAAGATCGCTGAGAAATACGCGCCCGAGTTCGTCACCAACAACCTCACCGTCCGCGCCTCGCAGGAGGTGATCCTCGAAGTGCGCATCATGGAGGCCACCCGCCAGGCCCTGCAGGACTTCGGCATGACGGCGACGATCTCCAACAGCTCCTTCCAGTTCCTGGCCGGCACGGGCCTGATCGGGGCCAATTCCCCGCAGGGCGTCCTGGCGCTGACCGGCAAGTCGGGCGGGACGACCGTCGATGTGCAGCTGCAGGCGCTGGAGACCAAGGGCCTGATCCGCACCCTGGCGCGGCCGAACCTGGTGGCGGTGTCGGGCGAGAGGGCGAGCTTCCTGGCCGGCGGGGAGTTCCCCTTCCCGGTGCCGCAGGGCCTGAACAACGTGACCATCGAGTTCCGCCCCTACGGCGTGAAGCTCAACTTCCAGCCCTTCGTCCAGGACAACGGCCTGATCCGGCTCGAGGTCGAGCCGGAGGTCAGCGCGCTGGATCCGACCAATTCGCTGCGCCTGGCCAACATCACCGTCCCGGCGCTCACCACCCGGCGCGCCAAGACCACGGTCGAGCTGAAGAGCGGCGAGGCGCTGGCGATCGGCGGCCTGTTCCAGCACGACTACGCCAACAGCCTGGCGCAGATCCCCGGCCTCGGCTCCATCCCGGTGCTCGGCGCCCTGTTCCGCTCCGCCCAGTGGAAGCGCAACGAGACCGAGCTGGTGATCATCGTCACGCCGCGGCTCGCCACCCCCGCCGACTTCGTCGCGGGCCGGCAGGCCGCGCTCTCCACCGACGAGCCGGACACCGCCGACCTGCTGCTGATGGGCAAGACCGCCGAGCCGGCCGCGCCGCACCACAAGGACGCCCGCTGACCATGGCCGCGCTCGGATCCAAGACCCCGCCCGCCGCGGCCGCCGGCCTGCAGGGCCGTCGCGTGCTGGTGCTCGGCGCGGCGCTCGTGGGCCTCGCCGAGGGCCCGCTGGCCGGCGCGGACGTGACCGCCGGTGGTGTCGAGCAACTCGATGGACTCTCGCTGGCCGCCTGCGACCTGGTGCTGATCGACGCCGACGCCTGGGAGGCGCCGGCGCTGGCCGCCGCGGTCAAGGCGCTGACCGCCGCCAAGTCGCCGCCGCCGGTGCTGATGACCGGCGAGAGCCTGCCGGCCGGCCTGGTGCGCAACCTGCTGCGCCTGGAGCACGCCGACATCCTGGAGGCGCCGTTCTCGCCCGAGCAGCTCTCCGCCGCCGTCCAGGGCCTCATCGCCGGCATGGTCGCCGCCCCGGCGGCGGCGTCCGCCAGCGACTCCCGCTGCTGGGCGGTCATCGGCGCCGTGGGCGGCTCGGGCGCCACCACCATCGCCGTGGAGATCGCCACCGCCCTGGCCGAGCGGCCGGGCAAGGAACGCGTCTGCCTGATCGACCTGAACTTCGCCGACGGCGCCGCCGCCGCCTACCTGGGCTCGACCGCGGCCATGCGGCTGGGCGATTTCGGCCCCGCCGCCGAGCGGATCGACCAGTCCATGCTGCAGGCCTTCGCCACCCCGGTCTCCGAACGGCTCGACCTGCTGGCCCATCCGCGCGAGGCCCAGGCCTTCGACACCGCCTCGCGCGAGGCGGTGCTGCGGGTGCTGGAGATCGCCTGCGAGGCCTACGACTGGGTGATCCTCGACATGCCGCGCCACCGCCGGGCCTGGACGCTGGAGGCGCTCTCCGGCGCCGACGAGGTGCTGGTGATCTCCGAGCTGACCGTGCCGGCCCTGCTGGCCGCCCGCGCGCTCTCCGACGAGATCGAGGACGCCCTGGGTTCAGGCCTGAAGCCGCGCATGGTGGTCAACCGCCTGGGCAGCCGCATGTTCGGGCCTGCACCCTCCATGGCCGAGGCCGAGCGGGCCCTGCAGCGCAAGGCGCTGGCCGGCGTCAGCTCCGACTGGGAGGCCGCCGCCGCCTCGGTGAACCTGGGCGGCCCCATCGCCCAGCACCGGCCGAAGTCGAAGATCGTCAAGGACATCCAGATGCTGGTGGAGAAGCTGGCTGCGGAGCCGGCCCGCCGCGACAGCCAGACGAGGGCCGCCTGATGGGCCGTTTCAGCCTCGCCCAGCCCGCGCAGCCGGCCACGCCGGCGCCGGCCGAGCCGAAGCCGGGCGCAG
>JAQGIX010000049.1 GCA_028290925.1 Phenylobacterium sp.
CGGCCTCGCCCATCAGCCCGCGCTGGGCGAGCTCGTCGATCTCGGCCAGTTGCCGGCGATAGAGATTGGGGGTGGGATCTGGGACCTCGCCAGCGGAGGCGGCCTCGGCCGCGCGGCTCAGGATGAGGCCGGCCACGGCGGCCGAGAGCACGCCGGCTGCGACCCAGAAGACGATCATGCCGCGCCGTGTAGCCGAAACCGCCTAGCGGCGCGAGTGCGTCATGAGGCCTTGGCGGCGAGCCGGCCTTCGGCCTTGTCGTTGCGGACCGCGGCGGCGCGGCGGCGGACCAGCTCGGCGGCCTTCTCGTCGCGCGCCAGCAGGCTGACCTCGGCGGCCACCTCCAGGAAGGCGTAGCCCACGCCCTCGTCCTCGATGTCGCCGGTGCGCAGGTGGTCGAGCACCTCCTCGAGGTAGGTGTCGAGCATGTCGCCGAGCTTCTCCAGCACCTTGCCGCGCGCCGAGGCGAAGCCGCCGTAGTTGGCGCTGGAGCGGATCTCCTGGACGAAGGTCAGCAGGGTGATCGCCCGCCGGGTGACCGCCGGGTCGGGCATGGCGTTCAGCTTCGGCACGTTGCGCTTCATGCGCGCGATCTTGGTCAGTTGCATCGGCAGGGCCGCGGCGGTGACCTTTTCGGCGTTGCGCAGGTGCGACTCGACCACCCCGGCCAGGCTCTTCTTGAACTTGACGATCTCGTGGCCCCAGCCGTGCTCGCGCGAGAGGTCGACGCAGGTCTCCATCTCGCTGATCTGGAAGGTGATCAGCTCCACCCGCTTGCCGGCCGCCCGGCCGGCGTCGGGACCGGCGGCGGGGTCCAGGTTGGCGATGGCCTTCAGGGCCTCGTCGATCTCACGCATGACGTTTTCGCCGAACCCGACCATCTCGGAATCGGCCAGATAGCGCTCGGTGGGCTTGTCCATCACCGCCGAGATGATCCGCAGCACCATCCACGGATAGGGCAGCTGGGCCGAAAGCATCTCGAAGAACCGCGGGCCGGCGTCGTCGGCGATGGCCACCGCGTCCTTGTAGGCGAGCCGCGCCGAGGCGGTGGTGTCGTCGCCGAAGTGGGTGGTCCAGTCCGGCAGCTTGGGAATGGTGCGGCGCACGACCGGCGCCAGGTCCAGGCACAGGGCGAACAGGTCCGCCCCGCCGGGCCGCGCCAGGTCGCAAAGCTCGGCCGCCTGGGTGAAGTCGCGGGTCTGGCGGTTGCGCAGCGCATTGGCGCCCAGCCGGACCAGGCTGTCGAAGGGCTCGGTGGGGCTCTCGCCGGGGCGGTAGTCCACCAGGGCCACGGCCGCGTCGGCCACGCCCTCCGGCGACAGCACCTTGAGGCCGCGCCACAGGCTGGCGAGCGCGCGGGCCGGGAAGATCAGCCGGCGGGGATCCTTGCCATCGCCGACGCACATGGGCGCGATGGGCTGCAGGATGCCGTTGCGCAGCCGCCGGTCGCGGGCCTCGACCTCCACCAGCCGGCGGACACCGGCCAGCGCCGAGTCGTCGGTGGTTTCGGCGAGCGCCGCCTGCAGGCCGCCCACGACCCTGTCGGGCGCAGCTTCGACCAGCTGACGCACGATATCGATCTTGCGCTCCGAAAGAGCGGCCATGGATGGCTCCGTGCGGAACCGGCTCCGCCAGACGAAACCATGCCTTGCACGTGTTAAGGTTTTCCGAAGCTTAAGGACCCGCGTTACGCGGCCGCGCGCGGCAGTTCGATGTCCAGCTTCAGGCCGCCCAGGCTGGAGTCCGCCAGGGTCATGGCGCCGCGATAGGCGCGGGCCAGCTCGTCGATGATCGAAAGCCCCAGGCCCGAGCCGGGGGCGTCCTCGTCCAGCCGGGTCCCGCGCCGCACCACCGCCTCGCGCTGTTCCGCCGCCAGTCCGGCCCCGTCGTCCTCGATGGACAGGGTCAGCCGCTCCGGGCCCTTGGCGTGGGCGCGGACCTTCACCTTGCCGCGGCACCACTTGCAGGCGTTCTCCATGGCGTTGCCGGCGATCTCCATCAGGTCCTGCCGTTCGCCCTGGAAGACCAGGTCCTCGTCGGCGTCCCAGTCGATGACCACGCCCTTTTCGCTGAAGATGCGGGTGAGCGTGCGGGCGAGCTCGTCCAGCACCTCGGAGACGTCGGTGCGCTCGCCCAGGCCCTGGGTGCGGGCCGCGGCGCGGGCGCGGCGCAGGTGGTGGTCGACGTGCTGGCGCATCACCTCGGCCTGGCGCGAGACCACCTCGGCCAGCGGTCCGGGCCGCTGGCTGGCCTCGGTGATCATCACCGAGATCGGCGTCTTCAGCGCATGCGCCAAGTTGCCGACGTGGGTCCGCTGGCGCTCCACGACCTCCTGGTTGTGGGCCATCAGCGCGTTCAGCTCCTCGGCCAGCGGGGTGAGCTCGATGGGGAATTCGCCGTTGATGCGCTCGGCCTTGCCGCGCCGCACGTCGGCCACCTCGCGGCGCAGCACGAACAGCGGGCGCAGGCCGACCCGCACCTGGATGACGATCGCCGCCACCAGCCCCGCGCCCAGCAGCAGGAAGGCGCCCGCCGTCCAGGCCACGAAGGCGCGCACGTCGCGGTCGATCGGCGAGCGGTCCTCCGCGGCCATGAAGATCACCGGCGCCGGCCGGCCGGGGTAGCTGGCCTGCCGGGCCATGGCGCGCAGCGGCTCGTTCAGCGGCCCGCGGGCCATGAAGGTCACCGGCTGGCCGGGCTGGGCGGCCAGCTGCTGACCCAGCTCCGGCGGCGGATGCAGCTCGGAATCCCACAGCGAACGGGAGCGGACGATGGCGTGGATCTTCTGGTCGGCGCCGCGCTCGGCGATCTCCCAGTAGCGGCCGGAATAGGCCCGCAGCGCCCGCTCGTCGGTGAGCACCGGGGCATAGACCTGGCCCTGGTCGACGGTGGCGCCGGCCGTCAGGTTGTCGATCAGGTCCGAGAGCACGAGGTCGAAGCGGCGCAGCGCCGCCTGCTGGAACAGCAGCGCCAGCACGAGCGCCGAGACGACCAGCGCCGCCAGGCTCCAGCCCAGCGCCAGCAGCACCAGCCGCCGGGCCAGCGATGGGCGCCGCAGCGCCTCGGCCACCACGGCTAAGGCGTCATGCGCCCGCCGACCCGGCGGTTTCCCCGTCCGGACAGGTCAGGCGATAGCCGAGCCCGCGGACCGTCTCGATACGCTCGGCTCCGATCTTCGTCCGCACCCGTCCGATGAACACCTCGATGGTGTTGGAGTCGCGGTCGTAATCCTGGTCGTACAGGTGCTCCACCAGCTCGGTGCGGCTGATCACCCGGCCCTGGTGCATCATCAGGTAGTGCAGCAGCCGGTACTCCAGCGAGGTGAGCCGCAGCGGCTCGCCGTTGACGTTGGCGCGGGCGGCGCGGGGATCGAGCCTGAGGCCGCCGCAGGACAGCTGCGGCGCGGCGTGGCCGGCCGAGCGGCGCAGCAGGGCGCGCAGGCGGGCCAACAGCTCCTCGGTGTGGAACGGCTTGGTCAGGTAGTCGTCGGCGCCGGCGTCGAAGCCCGCCACCTTCTCGCTCCAGGCGCCGCGGGCGGTGAGGATCAGCACCGGCGAAGCCATGTTCTCGCGCCGCCAGCGCTCCAGCACCGAGACCCCGTCGACCTTCGGCAGGCCGAGGTCGAGGATCACCGCGTCGTAGGGCTCGGTCTCGCCCAGGAACTGGGCCTCCTCGCCGTCCGGAGCATGGTCCACGGCGTAGCCGGCGTCCGACAGGGCGAGCTTCAGCTGCCGCGACAGGTCCGGATCATCTTCCACAAGCAGGATGCGCATGGTCTCGCGTCCCTTTCCTTCGGCCTAGCCGCCCTGCTCGCCGAGCATGGCGCCGGTCTCGGCGTCGACGATGAAGACGACCACATGGCCGTCGGGCTTCTGCCACTGGACCAGGTAGGCGGGGCGCCCGCCCTGGTCGCCGACCGTCGCGTTGAGCATCCGGCCCGGGGTCCGCGCGGCGATCATCTGGATGATGCGCGCCAGCGGGATCTGGCGCCCGGCGCGGACGGCGGCGCGGGCCTGGTCCTGGTCGTCCCCCCGGCTGGCGCCCAGGGAGGGACGCCCGTCCTGCGCCAATGCGGCCGCGGGCGCGGTCGTGGCGAGGAGGAGCGCGGCGATGGCCAAACGAAACATCATGGGCAGAGCCTTAGGGACTCCGGACTGAACCGGGCCTGAATGACTGCTTATGCCACGCTTAGGGGCCGTCACACACGCCGCCGTGGCGCGTAGGGCCGCGTCTTGCGCCATTCTTCGGCGAACGCCTCGAGCTCCGGGTCGGGCTTCTCGGGCAAGGTCACCACCAGCCGGGCGAACAGGTCGCCCCGCCGGCCCTGGCTGTCCACCAGGCCGCGGCCCTTCAGCCTGAGCTTCGCCCCGGTGTTGGAGCCCCGGGGCACGGTCAGCGTCACCGGCCCGTCCGGCGTCGGCGCCTCCACCCTGCCGCCCAGCACCGCGTCATAGGCGGTGACCGGCACGTCCATCACCAGCACCTCGCCCTCGCGGCGGTAGATCGGGTGCGGCGCGATGACCATCTCGATGAAGGCGTCGCCGGGGCCGGCCCGGCCGGGCGCGCCCTGGCCCTTCAGCCGCAGCGTCTGGCCCTCCTGGGCGCCCTTCGGGATGGTCACGTCGATGGTGCGGCCGTCGGAGAAGGCGATGCGCTTCTTGCCGCCCTTGATGCTGTCCTCGATGTCGATCTCCAGCCGGGCGCGCACGTCCGAGCCGCGCTGGGAGAACGGGCCGAAGCCGCCGCCGCGGCCGGCGCCGCGGCCCCCTGCGCCGCCGCCGCCGAACATCTCGCCCAGGATGTCGCCCAGGTCGA
>JAQGIX010000066.1 GCA_028290925.1 Phenylobacterium sp.
ACTCGGTCGAGCGCATCATGCGCGACGTCAACTACGGTTGGCTGATCCGCTACATGCACGCCAGCGGCGCCTCGATGTTCTTCCTGGCGGTCTACATCCACATGTTCCGCAACCTCTACTACGGCTCCTACAAGGCGCCGCGCGAGGTGCTGTGGATCCTGGGCTGCGTGATCTACCTGCTGATGATCATCACCGCCTTCATGGGCTACGTGCTGCCCTGGGGCCAGATGAGCTTCCACGGCGCGGTGGTGATCACCAACGTGGTCGGCTCGATCCCGCTGATCGGCCCGGCGATCACCACCTGGCTGTGGGGCGGCTTCGCGGTGGACGATCCGACGCTGAACCGCTTCTTCTCGCTGCACTACCTGCTGCCGTTCGTGATCGCCGGCGTCGTCGCCCTGCACATCTGGGCGCTGCACGTGCCGGGCAACAACAACCCGACCGGCGTGAACGTGAAGTCCAAGGAGGACACCGTCGCGTTCCATCCGTACTACACGGTGAAGGACGGCTTCGCGATCTCGGTGTTCCTGCTGCGGTTCGGCTTCTTCGTGTTCTGGTACCCGGAAGCGCTGATGTCGCCGGACAACTCGATCCCGGCGAACCCGCTGGTGACCCCGGCGCACATCGTGCCCGAGTGGTACCTGCTGCCGTTCTACGCGATCCTGCGGGCCGTCCCCAACAAGCTCGGCGGCGTGATCGCCATGTTCAGCGCCATCGCGGTGCTGTTCGTCCTGCCGTGGCTCGACACCTCCAAGGTGCGCTCGATGCGCTACCGGCCGATGATCCGGCCCTACTACTTCATCCTGTTCCTGGTGTGCCTGGTGCTGGGCTGGTGCGGGGCGCATGAGCCGGCGCAGGCGATCATCCCGCACCTGACCACCTTCACGCTCGTCGACTACGACCTGAACACGGTGGTCTGGCTGTCGCGGGTCACCGCGCTCTACTACTTCGCCTACTTCCTGATCATCACCCCGGTGATGGGCCTCAACGAGACCCCGCTCCCGTTGCCGGACACGATCTCCGAGCCCGTCCTGTCGCATCCCGTCCGCGGTCCGCTTGCGACGGCCGCCGCCTCGAAGAAGGGTTAAGCCCAAGATGCTGCGTAAAGGTTTGACGCTCGCGGCGCTGGGCCTCGCCCTGATCGGGGGCCCGGCGCTGGCGGCGACCACCAGTCTTGAGCCGATGTCGGCCGACTGGTCGTTCACCGGCCCGCTGGGCAAGTTCGACCAGGCCCAGCTGCAACGCGGCTACAAGGTCTATCGGGAGGTCTGCTCAGCCTGCCACTCGATGGACCTGATGTACTTCCGCAACCTCGGCCAGAAGGGCGGGCCGTTCTACGATCCGAAGTACCCGAACCCGAACAACAACCCCTATGTGAAGTCGCTGGCCAAGGACATCCAGGTCCCGGACATCGATTCCGAGACCGGCGACGCCATCAAGCGGCCGGCCACCCCGGCCGACAAGTTCGCGGCCCCGTTCCCCAACAAGGCGGCCGCGGCGGCGTCCAACGGCGGCGCCGCGCCGCCGGACCTGTCGGTGATGGCCAAGGCGCGCGAGGGCGGCCCGAACTACATCTACTCGCTGATGCAGGGCTTCGTGCCGCCGCCGAAGGGCCTGACCGTCCCGGCCGGCAAGTACTACAACGCCTACTATCCGGGCGACCTGTCCTCGTCGTGGAGCGGGCCGGCGGACAAGGTCCCGCCGGGCGGCTTCATCAGCATGCCGCCGCCGCTGGCGCCCAACAAGGTGACCTTCGACGACGGGACCAAGTCGACCGTGCAGAACCAGGCCCGCGACGTGGCCGCCTTCCTCGCCTGGGCCGCCGAGCCCAAGATGGAGGAGCGCAAGCAGTTCGGCCTGGGCGCCATGCTCTACCTGCTGATCTTCTCGGTGCTGCTGTGGTTCAGCTACCGCCGCATCTGGCGCAACGTGGCCCACTAGGGCCCCCCGCAAATCTGCGATCAGGGCCTCGGCGCGAGCCGGGGCCCTTTTTCATTTCGGGGCGAGCAGCAGGCGGCCGGCCGGGAAGTCGAAGCGCACGCGCCAGGCCCAGAGCAGCGGCGCGCCGAACTCGCCCAGCAGGGCCGGGTCCTCGGTCTTCAGCAGGCCGGCCGGCAGGTGCTCGGCGATCTGGCCGGCCAGCGACAGGGCGCGAAGCCGCGGGCGGAGCACGCCGTAGGGATAGAGCTCGCGGGGCTTGGCGGCGCCCGGCGCGGCGGCCACGGCGTCGCTGATCCTGAGCGGCGTGTCGGAGCCGGTGGCCAGCGCGAAGGCGCCGGTGACCACGTGCGGGCCGTCGGAGACGCTGGCGGTCACGGCCGGGACGCCGGCGATCCAGCTCAGCGGCAGGACGGCCGCGGCGCGGAACGCGGGCGCCTGGCATGCCGGACGCAAGGCCAGGCGGCAGGGCGCGAAGCTCAGGTCGAGCACATAGGCCTTCAGCACGTCGGCCCCGATGACCCCGGCGATGGGGGTCGCGAACAGCCCCGTGCGGACGTCGATGCTCTGCACGACCACCGGCCGGTCGGGAATCCGCATCCCGGCCAGGGCCACCTCGCCGGTCAGCGCGGTCTCGGCGTAGCCGGCGCCCTGCGCCTGGGTCTCGGCCAGCACCGTGCGGGCCGCGCCGGTGTCGAGGATGTAGTCGCCGGAGACGCCCAGCACCTCAGCCGGGACCACCACCACGCCGTTCTCGAACCAGCAGGCGCTTTCGCCCGCCAGGGCCTTGTGGGGCGCGGCGTTGGCGGCGGCCGCGCCGGCCAGGGCGAGGAGGAGGG
>JAQGIX010000095.1 GCA_028290925.1 Phenylobacterium sp.
TCGCCCTGCCAGTCGCCGCCTAGCCCTGGTGTCGGCGCGGGCGGGGTCTGCGCGGCCGCGGCCCCGCCCCAGGCGGCCAGCGACAGCGCCGCCATCCATAGAATGCTTCTCATCTCCGGATCCTCCCCATCCGACGGCGCGTCGGTTCACGCGCCACGCCCGACCCTACGCCGCTTCGCATAACCCTGGTCGTCAAGCTTTGTTGACCGCCGCGGCGGGGCGTCAGGCGTCCGCAACCGGGCGGACAGCCTCTCCCCGCAAAGGCGGCGTCGGCGCCGATCGCTTCGCGGGCCGATGCGCATCGGGCGAGCGTGAATCGAGCCCCAGTCTTGCGAGGCGCAAGCGGGCCCCTTGCTTACGGTTTGAGAGACCAACCATGTGCAGCTCCCCCCCAACGAGCCGCCACAAACTGAACGCTGCATGAGGTTCAGGTGACGGGCGCAGCCTTGTCTCTCGACTGCTGTCGCCGAGGGCGCTGGCCAACGATCGGAAGTGTGTCCTGGATCTGTGGTCAAGTCTGTCGCGCGCCTACTCATCCTGGGTCGGCGGCTTGCGAACGCCGACAGGACCGCCAGCAGGCGCGCGTTCTGCTTGGGTATGGGCCTTGCGTCCGGCGAACAATTGGGGAACATTGCCGCCCCATGGACCGTTCGCCCGCCGTCGAGGACGCCGCCGGCCAGCCCGATCTCTGGGCGGCTGCGACGCCGGCCGCGAGGCCGAAGGCGCCCCGACCACACTATCTCGGCCACCGCGACCGGCTGCGCGAGCGCGCCCTGGCCGGCGGGCTGTCCGCCCTGCCCGACTACGAGGTGGTGGAGCTCCTGCTCTTCCGCGCCATCCCCCGCGGCGACGTCAAGCCCCTGGCCAAGCAGCTCCTGGCCCGCTTCGGCTCGGTCTCGGGCGTGCTCGGCGCCACGGTCGAGGAACTGAAGACCGTCCCGGGTGTGGGCTCAGGCCTGGCCCTCGACCTGAAGCTCATCCAGGAGGCGGCGCTGCGCACCGGCCGCGAGGCGGTGGCGAAGCGCCCGGTGATCTCCTCCTGGTCGGCGCTGGTCGCCTATGTGAAGACCGCCCTGGCCCACGAGGCGCGCGAGCAGTTCCGCGTGCTGTTCCTCGACAAGAAGAACCAGCTCATCGCCGACGAGGTCATGAACCGCGGCACCGTCGACCACGCCCCGGTCTATCCGCGCGAGATCATGCGCCGGGCCCTCGAGCTGGCGGCCAGCGCGGTGATCCTGGTGCACAACCACCCCTCGGGCGACCCCACGCCCTCGGCCGCCGACGTGGACATGACCCGCCAGGTGATCGAGGCCGCGCGGTCGCTGCGCATCGCCGTCCACGACCACCTCGTGGTCGGCCGCGACGGGGTGGCGAGCTTCAAGGCGCTCGGCCTGATCTAACGGCGGCCCGCGGACAGAGGAAACCCCGACGCGATGGCGGCGCGCCGGGGCCCATTTGTGTGACGCGGTGGCGAGACCAGGACCACTGCGCAGCGTGAAACGCCGCCCTGGTGAAGCTGTTCCCGGCCACACCCGCAAAAAAGCGGCGCCGCGCCAATCTGGACCGGAACAACCGCCGAGCTTGGCCGGTTGGAAGCGCGGCCTTTGGCGTCCGCTAGCCGCCCGGGGTCCTGGCTTCCGATAGGGGATTCTCACATGCCAATGATCACGGGGACTTCCGGCGACGACAATCTGGTCGGCGGACCTGACAACGATATCCTCGTCGGCCTTGCGGGGAACGACACCCTGAACGGCGGCGGCGGGCTCAACGCCGTCGACTACTCGACCTCGCCGGCCGGGGTCGTCGTCGACCTGGTCGCCGGCGCGGCGCAGGACGGCTACGGCACGACCGACAAGCTGATCAATATCCAGCAGGTGGCCGGCAGCACCTTCTCCGACACCATCACCGGCGACGCCGGGAACAATTACATCGACGGCCGCGGCGGCAATGACAGCATCGACGGCGGCGGCGGCTCCGACATCCTGATCAGCGGCGCCGGCAACTCCACGCTCAACGGCGGGACCGGCGACGACTGGTTCGTGCCCGGCGACGGCCACGACGTGCTGATCGGCGGCGACGGCTACGACACGGTGGACTACTCGACCTACGGCGCAGGCATCGCCGCGGACCTCTACTCCGGCACCTGGAAGGACAGTTTCCAGAGCATCGAGAACCTGGTGGGCACGCAGTTCAACGACACCCTGCTGGGCGATTGGCAGAACAATGTGCTGATCGGCAACGGCGGCGACGATTCCATCAACGGCCGCGAAGGCGACGACAGCATCGACGGCGGCGCCGGCGCCGACACCATCGATGGCGGCTCGGGCGCCAACACCCTGCGCGGCGGCGACGGCAACGATCAGATCCAGGGCGGCTCGGGCTTCGACGACGTCAACGGCAACAAGGGCGATGACACCATTGACGGCGGCACGGGCGGCGGCGACTGGCTGGTGGGCGGCCAGGGCAATGACCTGATCACCTCCCACCACAGCGACGACATCCTCTACGGCAATCTCGGCAACGACACGCTGCAGGGCGGCGACGGCAATGAGATCATCCGCGGCGGCCAGGGCGACGACGTCCTGAACGGCGGCGCCGGCAATGACTGGCTCTCCGGCGACCGCGGCGCCGACACCATCACCGGCGGAGCCGGGGCGGACACCTTCCACACGTCCTCGGGCGCGGGGATCGACAAGGTGACCGACTTCAACTCGGCCGAGGGCGACCGCGTGCAGCTCGATCCGCACACGGTCTACACGGTCAGCCAGGTCGGCGCCGACACCGTCATCGACATGGGCAATGGCGACCAGATGATCCTGCAGAACGTGCAGATGTCATCGCTGCCGAACGGCTGGATCTTCGGCGCCTGAATCTCAGCGCGGCGGGCCGGGCCGGCCCGCCGTCGAAACCGGTATTGCCCGCTGCGCCCGGTGCGCCCTAGGGTCGCGCCCCATGAAGCTCGACCGCAGACACCTCCTGCTCGCCGGCGCGGCCGCCGGTCTCGCCGCCGCCGCCCCCAAGACCAGGCGCGCCGCCCGCCACGCACCCGCCGCCACGCCGCCGGCCCTCCCGGACGGCGCGCTGGCCGCCCACCTGGACACTCTCGGCGAGACCCTGCTCAGCCGCTGGCCGGAACAGGCCACCAGCTACGGCCTCGACACGGGCCGCCGCGCCGGCCTGAAGGCCGAGCTCTCCGACTCGTCGCCCAGCGCCCAGGCCGCCGACCGCGCCTTCTGCGCCCACGCCCTGGAGGAATTGCAGGCCTTCCCGGACGCGGGCCTGTCGCCCCGGTCGCGCATCGACAAGGCGACCGTCGCCTATGCGTTGCAGCTCAGCGTCGAGGCCACCCCGTTCGACTACGGCTCCAACACGCTGGCCGACGCCATGAACGAGAGCGCCAGCCCCTACGTGGTCAGCCAGCAGTCGGGCGTCTATTCCTTCCTGCCGGAGTTCCTCGACAGCCAGCACAAGGTCGAGACCGAGGCCGACGCCGACGCCTACCTCTCGCGCCTGCACGAGATGGCCCGCGCCCTCGCCCATGAGGACGAGCGCATGACCGCCGACGGCGGCAAGGGCGTCATCCCCCCGGATTTCATCCTGGCCAACGTCATCGGCCAGCAGCAGGACCTGCTGAAGATCCCGGCGGCCGAGGCCCGGCTCACCCGCTCGCTGGCCCGCCGCGCGGCCGAGAAGAAGCTCCCCGGCAGCTACGGCGAGCGCGCCCAGCGCATGGTGGAGGCCGAGGTCTATCCCGCGCTCGCCCGCCAGCTGGAGACCCTGAAGGGCCTGCAAGGCGCCGCCGGCCACGACGCGGGCGTCTGGCGGCTGCCGAAGGGCGAGGCCTACTACGCCTGGCTGCTGAAAGTCGGCACGACCACCGACCTCAACCCCGACCAGGTCCATCAGATGGGCCTGGAACAGAACCGCGCCATCGAGTCGCGGATGGATGGCCTGCTGAAGGCCCAGGGCCTGACCCAGGGCACGGTCGGCGAGCGCATGGCCGCGCTGGGCAAGGATCCCAAGTACCTGTTCGCCGACACCGACGCCGGTCGCGCCCAGCTCATCGCCTATCTGAACGGTGTCATCGCCTCGGTCAGGCCCCGGCTCCAGAGCGCCTTCGACCTGAAGCTGAAGGCCCCCGTGCAGGTGAAGCGCGTGCCGGTGGATATCCAGGACGGCGCCGGCCAGGGCTACATGAACACCGGCTCGCTCGATGGCTCGCGGCCTTCGACCTACTACATCAACCTGAAGAGCACCGCGAACTGGCCGAAGTTCTCGCTGCCGACGCTTACCTTCCACGAGGGCATCCCCGGCCACGCCTGGCAGGGCGCCTACCTCACCGAGACCGGCAAGCTGCCGCTGATCCGGCTGCTGATCTCCGGCTTCAACGC
>JAQGIX010000116.1 GCA_028290925.1 Phenylobacterium sp.
GAGCTGGAGGTCCGCGAGCGCGACGGCCGGGCGCGACGCCTGGAGCAGTTGACCCGCGAGCGCGACGACTGGGCGCGCCGCGCCGAGGCCGCCGCCAAGCGCACCGACGCCCTGGCCAAGGCGCGCGATCAGGCGCTGGCCGGGCTGGAGAAGGCCAAGGCCGCGCCGGGCACCCTGGAGACCCGCCGCGCCGCCCTGCTGGACGAACTGGGCGTCGCCGAGGCCCGCCGGGCCAAGACCTCCGACGCCCTGGCCGCCGCCGACCACGAGCGCACCGACGCCGACCGATCCCTGCGCGCCGCCGAGGCCGCCGCCTCCGAGGCGCGCGAGGCCCGCGCCAGCCTGACCGCCCACGCCGAGGCCGCCGACAGCCGGCTCATCGAGGTCACCGCCCAGATCCGCGAGACCGCGCGGATGGAGCCGCAGGACCTCGCCCGCAAGCTGGCCGACGACGCCGTGGCCATCCCTACGGACGCCGAAGGGATCGAGGCGCATCTCTACAATCTGGAGCGACAGCGCGAGGCGATCGGGCCGGTGAACCTGCGCGCCGAGGAAGAAGCCGCCGAATACGCCGGGCGCCTGGGGACCATGCAGGCCGAGCGGGCCGACCTGACCGGCGCCATCGCGGCGCTGCGGCGCGGCATCGACGAGCTGAACGGCGAGGGCCGCGAGCGGCTGCTGGCCGCCTTCGAGGTGATCAACGGCCACTTCAAGACGCTGTTCGAGGCGCTGTTCCAGGGCGGCCAGGCGGAGCTCAGGCTGGTGGAGTCCGAGGATCCGCTGGAGGCCGGCCTGGAGATCTACGCCTGCCCGCCGGGCAAGCGGCTGTCCACCATGAGCCTGATGAGCGGCGGCGAGCAGGCGCTGACCGCCATGGCGCTGATCTTCGCGGTGTTCCTCTCGCAGCCGGCGCCGATCTGCGTGCTGGACGAGGTGGACGCCCCGCTGGACGACGCCAACGTCGACCGGTTCTGCAACATGCTGGACGAGATGCGCAGCCGCACCGAAACGCGCTTCGTGGTGATCACCCACAACCCGGTCACCATGGCCCGGATGGACCGGCTGTTCGGGGTCACCATGGCCGAGCGCGGCGTCTCCCAACTGGTCTCCGTGGACCTCACCCAGGCCGAGGCCATGGCGGCGCAATAGGGCGGCTCCGGGCGGCCCGTTGCGCCTTCTGTCGCGCTTGGGAAAAAATGTAACGAATTCAGTGCGATGATGCGCTTTCAGGCAGCCTTGACGCGCCGTGGCGCCGTCTATAGGTTCCGCGCGACCTGAAGCCCCCCTCCGCGGCGGCGACGTCGCGGTCATTAGGCCTCCCGACGCATGCCCCGGACGGACGACAAGCCCGAAGAGGCCCTGAAGAGCCTCGACGAGCGACTCGGCGCGGTGGAGGCGGCGCGGACCCGCAGCCAAGGCGGCGACGCCCAGCGGGCCATGGCGCAGGGTTACCGCTTCCTCGGCGAAGTGGTGGGCGGAGTGCTCGCAGGGGCCGGCTTCGGCTGGCTCGTGGATCGCTTCACCGGGACAGCCCCCTTGGGCTTGATCGGCGGGCTGCTGATCGGGACGGGATTTTCGATCTACGTGGCGGTGCGATCCGCCGTGCGGATCACGAAGACAGAGACCGAACGCTCCGGGCCGTCGCCCAGCGTTCGCGACGACGAGGACGAGGATTGAAGCGCTAATGGCGGGACAGCCGGCCATCGACCCGATGCACCAGTTCTCGGTGCACAAGATCTGGCAGGGGCCGACCTTCCATGTCGGCGGCCTGACGCTCGACATGTCGATCACCAACTCGGTGGCCAGCATGATCGCCGGGGCGGTCATCATCGTGCTGTTCTTCGCGCTCACGGCGCGGCGCGAGATCGTGCCGAACCGCGCGCAGGCGCTCGCCGAGGCGCTCTACAACATCGTCGACAAGGTGCTGGTGACGCCGATCATCGGCCACCA
Source organism: Phenylobacterium sp. (assembly GCA_028290925.1). Classification (GTDB taxonomy): domain Bacteria; phylum Pseudomonadota; class Alphaproteobacteria; order Caulobacterales; family Caulobacteraceae; genus Phenylobacterium. The sequence continues at coordinate 1,951 of JAQGIX010000116.1, forward strand.
GGGCCGGCCCTACATCCCCTACCTGTTCACCCTGTTCTGCGTGATCCTGGTGCTGAACCTGATGGGCGTGCTGCTGGCCATCGGCAATGTCGCCGGCCTCAGCCTGACCTTCACCGTGACCTCGCAACTGGCCATCACCGCGACGCTGGCGGTGCTCACCTTCTTCAGCGTCTTCATCCTGGGCTTCATCAAGCACGGGCCGAAGTTTCTGGGCCTGTTCTTCCCGTCCGGCATGGGCGTGATCGGCGCGATCCTGATGGCCCCGATCGAGATGATCTCCTACTTCGTGCGGCCCGTTACGCTGGCCATGCGCCTGTTCGGCAACATGCTGGGCGGCCACGTGGTGATGGCGCTGTTCGGCTCCTTCGTGGTGGCGCTGGGCATCCTGGGGCTGTCCGGCGGCGTGGCGACGCTGGCCTTCGTGCCGAGCGTGCTTTCCTTCGCGATGATCGTGGCGCTCACCGGCCTGGAGCTGGTGGTGGCGGTCCTGCAGGCCTTCGTCTTCGTGGCGCTGGCCACCGTCTATCTCAACGAGGTCGTGAACTTCGGTCACGGCCACTAAACCTCACATAGATCAACAGGGGACTATTCAAATGGACGCTCATGCCGCCCGCCTCATCGGCGCGGGCCTCGCCACTTCGGGGATGATCGGGGCCGGTGTCGGTCTCGGCATGCTGTTCGGCAACTACCTGCAAGCCGCGATCCGCAACCCGTCGGCGGCCGCCAGCCAGCAGACCATGCTGTTCCTCGGCATGGCCCTGACCGAGACCATGGGCCTGTTCTCCTTCGTCGTGGCCCTGATCATCCTGTTCGGCGCCGGCGCGTAAGACCAAGCGATGGCGAGCGAAACCCAGGAAGGCACGGCTGCGGAGGGGCACTCCAGTGGCCTGCCGCAGTTCGACTTCCAGTGGTGGCCGGGCCAGATCGCCTGGTTCCTGATCATCTTCTTCGTCATGCTGGCGTTCATCCGCTTCTTCGCCGCCCCGCGGGTCGGCGGGGCGATGGACGACCGCGATCGCCGCATCGCCGGTGACATCGCCGAGGCGCGGCGGATGAAGGACGAGGCCGACGCCCAGGCCCAGGCGGCCCAGGCCGACATGGCCCAGGCCCGCGCCGCGGCCCAGAAGCTGGGGGCTGAAGCCCGCGCCAAGGCGCAGGCCGGGATCGCCGCGCGCCTGGCCGAGGAAGAAGCCAAGCTCGCCAAGATCAGCGGCGAGGCGGAGGCCCGCATCGGCGCCGCCCGCGACGCCGCCATGGCCAACGTCGAGGGCATCGCCCGCGACGCCGCCCGGGCGATCGTCGAGAAACTGACCGGCCGCGCCGTCAGCGCCGCCGAACTGCAAAGCGCCCGGGGATAGGCCGATGGAACTCCTGATGGACGCCCACTTCTGGGTGGGCCTCGCCTTCATCGTCTTCCTGGCTGTCCTGGTGGTCGCCGGGGTGCACAGGTTCGCCTGGAAGGCGCTGGGCGACGCGGGCGACAAGGTCCGCGCGCAGCTGGCCGAGGCCGAGGGCCTGCGGGCCGAGGCGCAGGCCCTGCTTGAGCAGATCAAGGTCCAGAAGGCGCAGAGCGAGAAGCTGGCCGCCGAGCTCCTGGCCAACGCCAAGGACGAGGCGGAGCGCCTGCGGGTCGAGGCCCAGGCCAAGCTCGCCGAGCAGATCGAGCGCCGCGGCCAGCTGGCGGAGCGCCGCATCGCCACCGCCGAGGCCCAGGCCGCCGCCGAAGTGAAAGCCGCCGCCGCCGACCTTGCGACCGAGATGGCGGAAGATGTCCTGAAGACCCGGATCGTCGGCGCCAAGTCGGACCCGCTGATCGACCAGGCCATCGGCCAGCTGTCGAGCAAACTGCAGTAGCTGTTGCGCGAGCGCTGAGAATAACGACCGGAGCGAAAGCTCAGGGCTTATTTATATCGGACGCCTGATTTCTTAACTGTGCTGCCGGATTATCCCGGAAGGATCGAGTTGATCCCCGAGTTGATCTCGTGGAAGACATAATGTCCGCATCCGGTATTTCAGAAGCGAATCCCATCACGCCCGCTAGCTGGGCTCCGGCTCCGCAACAGGGCGCGCCGCCGCCCAGCCTCGACCACGATCGGGACAGGGACGCGACCGCTCCGGCGCGCAGCGATACCGCCCAGCCGTCCTCGGGCCACAAGGTGGATGTCCGGGCCTAGTCCGCGACGCCCCGGCGCCGCGCCGGCCGTCTAGGCGGTCTGCAGCCGGCTGCGGCCCTTGAGCCGGCGGCGCAGATTGATGGCGAAGCGCGCCCGCTTGGGGAGGATCACCCGTTCCATGCGCAGCAGTTGCTGCCAGGCCACCGGGACCACCTCCGGCTCGCGGCGCATCAGGCGGCGCAGCGGGAAGACGAAGTTCGGATGGCTGTGCTGCATCCGCACGAACCGGCGCCGGGCCTTGATCGAATTGCGCAGCACGATCATCAGGCCGATCACGAGGAACGGCATGCCGAGCATGTGGCTGGGCAGCAGTTCGGCCACCAGCCCCACCAGCATCAGCAGGCCGCCCAGGGTCAGCAGCAGCCCGCGACCGATCCGGCCGAGCAGCTCGCGGGCGAATTCGTCGGAGGCGCGATACACGCGCAGCGATGGCATGGCGAGTGACACTGGAGTCTACCTGGGAAGCACGGGCCGGCCCCGAGGGGAGGTCTGAACCGGCGCCGCGCCTGTCAGATATGCGAACGCGCCCGCGAAACGTAAAGGCAACGTCCCGTTAATTTTTGGGGGTGCGGCGCTATTCCGCAGCCAATGGCGCCGGAGCCACAGTGTTGGGCTCTGGGCGCCACGTCAGACGCGGCTTGCGGGCGGCCAGCGTCTCATCCAGTCGCCGCAGCGGCGCGAGATGGGGCGCGCCCTTGAAGCGTTCCGAGTCGCCGGCCTTGGCGGCGGCCGCCAGCGCCAGCATGGCGTCGCAGAACCGGTCCAGCTCGCGCTTCGGCTCGGTCTCGGTGGGCTCGATCAGCATCGCGCCACGGACCACCAGCGGGAAGTACATGGTCATCGGGTGGAAGCCCTCGTCGATCAGGGCCTTGGCGAGATCCAGGGTGGTGATCCCCGTGCCTTCCAGCCAGCTGTCGTCGAACAGCGCCTCGTGCATGCAGGGGCCGTCCGGGAAGGCGGGCGTCATGGCGGTGGCGAGGCGGGCCTGGAGGTAGTTGGCGTTGAGGACGGCGTCCTCGGCGACCTGGCGCAGGCCGTCCGAGCCGTGGCTGGCCATGTAGGCGTAGGCGCGGACGAACATGCCCATCTGGCCGTGGAAGGCGCACATGCGGCCGAAGGCCTGCGCGGCTTCGTCCTTGGCCTCCTCGACGAGGCTGAGGCCGTCGGGGCCGGAGACCACCCAGGGGGCGGGGGCGAAGGGGGCCAGCGCCGCGGAGAGCACCACCGGCCCGGCGCCCGGTCCGCCGCCGCCGTGCGGGGTGGAGAAGGTCTTGTGCAGGTTGATGTGCATGGCGTCGACGCCGAGGTCGCCGGGCCGCACGCGGCCGACGATGGCGTTGAAGTTGGCGCCGTCACAATAAAAGTACGCTCCATGCGCGTGCGTTATGCGCGCGATCTCGATGATGTCGCGCTCGAAGAGGCCGCAGGTGTTGGGGTTGGTCACCATGATCGCGGCGACGTCGGGGCCGAGCTTGGCGGCGAGGTCGGCGAGGTCGACGCGGCCGTCGGCGGTCTGGGCGATCTCGGCGACCGAGTAGCCGACGAAGGCGGCGGTGGCCGGGTTGGTGCCGTGGGCCGAGGTCGGCACCAGGACGGTGCGGCGGTGGCCCTGGCCGGCGGCGTCGTGGGCGGCCTTGATGGTCAGCAGGCCGCAGAGCTCGCCGTGCGCGCCGGCCTTGGGCGTCAGGGCCACGGCCGGCATGCCGGTCAGCGTCTTCAGCCAGTGGGCCAGGCGGTCCATGAGCGCCAGCGCGCCCTGGGTCGTGGAGACCGGGGCCATCGGGTGCAGGTCGGCGAAGCCGGCCAGGCGGGCCATCTTCTCGTTGAGCCGCGGGTTGTGCTTCATGGTGCACGAGCCCAGCGGATAGAGCGCCAGGTCGATGGCGTGGTTCTTCTGGCTCAGCCGCACGTAGTGGCGCATGGCCTCGGGCTCGGAGAGGCCGGGCAGGCCGATCGGCGCGGTGCGGACCAGGTCGCCTAGGTCAGCGGCGTCGTACTCGGGGGCCGGCAGGTCGACGCCGGTCTTC
>JAQGIX010000131.1 GCA_028290925.1 Phenylobacterium sp.
GAAGACCGAGACGTCGATGTCGCTGGAGTAGTTCAGCTCGAAGGCGCCCTGCTTGCCCATGGCGATGCAGAACCACCCCGGGACCGGGCCCTCGGCGCCCTCCCCCAGCCGCGTCAGCCGGCCGGCCTCCAGCTCGGCCTGCGCCGCCACCGCCAGCGCCGTGGCCACCGCCGCATCGGCGAACCGGGTCAGCGCCCCGGTCACCTGATCCAGGTCCCACACCCCGCCGAGGTCAGCCAGCGCCGCCAGCAGGTGCAGCTCGGCCTTCAGCCGGCGAAGCTCGACGCCGGCCGCCGCCAGCTCGAGGCCGGCCGCCGCCGCAGTCCGCGCCAGGATTCTCGCCAGACGCTCTTCAGGATCGGCCGCCAGCAGGTCCGCGAGCCGCCCCGGATCGCGCCGCGCCAGGCTCGCCAGGTAGGGGGAGGCCCCGAACACCGGCGCCAACGCCGGCCAGGCCTGGTCGATCCCCGCGGGCCAGCCCGCCTCGGCGATCACCTCGCGGGCGCGGGCGGCCGCCTTGGCGTCCACCACCGGGCCGCACGGTCGGAGCTGTTGGCCGAGAGAAGGCATGGCCTTGCACTACCATCCTCCGCCCGCGCCCTGAAAACCCCGTGTCATCCCGGTTCTGGCCGCAGGCCGAAGACCGGGACCCATGAACGTCGATGTATCGGGATGACGCGCCGGGGGGAGCGATCCCCCTAGGCCGCCCGCGGCAGGATCAGCGCCACCCGCAGGCCCGGCCCGCTCTCGCCCACCCTGCCGGGGCCTTCGGCCAGTTCGAGGCGGCCGCCGTGCGCCTCGGCGACCGCGGCGACCAGGGAGAGGCCGAGGCCCGCCCCGGGCTGGTTGCGGCTGTTCTCCAGGCGCACGAAGCGTTCGATGACCCGAGCGCGGTCGTCCTCCGGCACGCCGGGGCCGGTGTCGGTGACTGAGAACTCCACCTCGCCGGAGGAGCGCCGGCGGACCCGGAGCATGATCGCCCCGCCCGACGGGGTGTATTTCACGGCGTTGTCCAGCAGGTTGGCGATCGCCTGGGCCATGAACTCGCGGTTGCCGCGCACCTGCAGGCCCCGGGTCAGCTCGGCGGCGAAGTCGATCCCCTTGTCCTCGCAGAGCGGCTCGTAGAGCTCCGAGATGTCGCCGGCCAGCTCCCCCGGATCGAACAGCGCCGGATCGGGGGCCGAGCCCGCCGCCTGCAGCCGGGCGATGGAGAGCACCGCGTTGAAGGTCTTCAGGACGCCGTCGGTGTCCTCCAGGGCCTGGGCCAGGGCCTTGGTGGGATCGCCCTTGCCGGCCTCCACGTCCAGATAGGCCGCCTCCAGCCGCGCGCGCAGCCGGGTGAGCGGCGAGCGCAGGTCATGGGCGATGGCGTCGCCGGCGTGCTTGTGGCCGGCCATGGAGCGCTCCAGGCGGTCGAGCATCTCGTTGAGCCCCTGGGCCAGTTCGTCGAACTCGTCGCGCGCCCCGCGCACCGACGCCCGGGCGCCCAGGTCGCCCTTGTTCACCGCCTCCAGCACGCCCGCCAGCCCGGCCATGCTGCGGCTGACGTTGCGGCTCACCAGCACCCCGCCGGCCAGGCCCAGGATGATCACGAGCCCGCCGGCCCCGGCCAGGGCCCGGTCGACCTTGACCACATAGGCCTCGTCCTCGCCCACGTCGGCGCCGACGAACAGGATCTCGCCGCCCTTCAGCCGCTCCTGGAAGCCTCGCGCCGGATGCTTGACCGTGCGTTCCTGGGGGTCGCGGTCGGTGACCGAGAAGCTGGTCCAGGTGGGGGTCCCGTCGAACTTCTCCACCGGCGAGACCTCGATCGAGCCGGAGATCCGCTTCCCGTCCTTGCCGATCAGCAGGTAGAGGAACGGCCGCTCGCTGGCGGCCCGCTCGATCAGCGACTGGTTGACGGCGTCGAGGCCGGCGCGGTCATAGGCGCCGGTAAGCGAGCGCATCTCGCGCACGATCTCCCGGTCGGTCCGCCGCGTCGCCTCGCCGGCGGTCGCCACATAGATGTAGGCCAGGAACGCGCTGGCGGCCGCCAGGAACAGCGTCAGGAACAGCAGCGTCAGCCGAAACGGCGTCGTCCGGAAGATGCGCGGCAGGCGCATTCTACCCGCCCCACGAAATGGGGAGGGAGGACCGTACGCCGACGCCCGCGCAGGCGGGCGGAAGGGCGGAGGGTGGGAGGCGCCCGCCGGTGCGGTAAGCGTGGCTCGCCCCCACAGTCAGCTTCGCTGACAGCGCCCCCTGGAGGGGAGCATCTTGGGCGCTAGGCATCCAACCGGTAGCCGGCGCCGCGCACGGTCTGCAGCATCGGCCGGTCGAAGCCCTTATCGATCTTCGAGCGCAGGCGGGAGACGTGCACGTCGATGACGTTGGTCTGCGGGTCGAAGTGGTACTCCCAGACCTTCTCCAGCAGCATGGTGCGCGTCACCGACTGGCCGGCGTGGCGCATCATGAATTCCAGGAGCTGGAATTCGCGGGGCTGCAGGTCGATCTCCTTGCCCTGGCGGTGCACGGTGCGGCCGATCAGGTCCATCTCCAGGTCGCCGACCTTGAGCACCGTGGCCACCGAGCCGGTCTCGCGGCGCCGCGACAGGGCCAGGACCCGGGCGATCAGCTCGGCGAAGGCGTAGGGCTTGACCAGGTAGTCGTCGCCGCCCGCCTGCAGGCCGGTGACCCGGTCGCCGACCTCGCCCAGCGCCGAGAGGAACAGCACCGGGGTGCCGTCGCCCTGGCGGCGCAGGGTCTCCACCAGGGTGATCCCGTCCATCTTCGGCATCATGCGGTCGACGATCATCACGTCGAATTCGCCCTGGCCGGCCGCCGTGAGGCCCGCCTCGCCGTCAGGCGCCTGGATGCAGTCGTGGCCAGCCTCGGTGAGGCCGCGGGCCATGGCTTCAGCCGCCTCGAGATCGTCCTCGACAATCAGGATCTTCATGCTCGCCCCCCGGCGCGGACCCTACTTGGAAATCTTCAACGGCAGGAACAGCGTCCGGCCGCCGCGGTAGACGCCCACCAGCACGCTGGGCCGGCCGGCCTTGCGGGCCGCGTCGGCCACCCCGGCCACGTCGGCGCCGGTGGCGACCAGCCGGTCGCCGGCGCGCACGATCACGTCGCCGCGCTTGAGGCCCTTCTCGCCGGCGTCGGAGGATGCATCCACCGACAGGACCGCCGCGCCGTGTACGTCGGCGGGCAGGCTGAGCTGCTTGCGCAAGGTCTCGTCGAGCGGGGCGAGCCTGAGGCCTAGCACCGCCGGCGCCGCCGGGACCGCCGGGCTTGCGCCGCCCGGGCCCTGGCGCTTTTGGCTGTTGTCGTTGGCGGCGGCGAGCTCGGCCTCGGAGGGGCGTGCGCCGGAATGCACGTCCACCGCGCGACGGTGGCCGTCGCGGATCACATCGAGATGCAGGCTATCGCCGGGACGCGCCTTGGCGACCTCGCGGGTCAGCTCCGAGGAGCTCTTCACGCCGTGGCCGTTGACCGACACCACCACGTCGCCGGGAACCAGGCCGGCGCGCTGCGAGGGGCCGCCGGGCACCAGGTCGGAGACGATCGCCCCCTTCTGGTCGCCCAGGCCCTGGGCCTCGGCCATCTCGGTGGTGAAGTTCTGGATGGTCGCGCCGATGTAGCCGCGCTGGATCTTGCCGCCGTGGATCAGCTGCTGGGTCACCTGTTCGGCGACCTCCGCGGGGATCGCGAAGCCGATGCCGACCGAGCCGCCGGTCGGCGAGAAGATCGCGGTGTTCACCCCGATCACCCGGCCGTAGATGTCGAAGGTCGGACCGCCCGAGTTGCCGCGGTTGATGGGCGCGTCGATCTGGATGTAGTCGACGAAGGTCTCGCCGATGTCGCGGCCGTAGGCCGAGAGGATGCCGGCCGTGGCGGTGCCGCCCAGGCCGAAGGGGTTACCCACTGCGATCACCCAGTCGCCGACC
>JAQGIX010000132.1 GCA_028290925.1 Phenylobacterium sp.
GTGGCTGGCCCGTCGTTCCGCGCCTTCATGGCCGGGGAGCTGCCGGGGCTGCCGGGCGAGAAGCCGAGCATCAAGGACTGGGGGGACCACCTGACCACCTTGTTCCCCGAGGTGCGGCTGACACAGTACCTGGAGATGCGCGGCGCCGACTCCGGGCCGTGGAGCCGGCTTTGCGCCCTGCCGGCGCTGTGGACCGGCGTGCTCTACGACAGCGCCGCGCTGGCCGCCGCCTGGGACCTCTGCAAGGACTGGGACATCCTCGACCACGAGCGGCTGCGGGCCGACGTGGCGCGGATCGGACTGAAGGCTGAGATCGCCGGCCGCAGCGTCCAGGACGTGGCCAAGGACATGCTGGCCATCGCCCGCGAGGGCCTGAAGCGGCGCAACCGCCTGTCGGGCGGCCTGGTGGACGAGAGCGGCTACCTCTCCGAACTCGACGAGATCGCCGCCAGCGGGATCACCCCGGCCGAGCGCCTGCTGGAGCTCTATAACGGCCCCTGGGGCGGCGACGCCGGCAAGGCCTTCGAGGCCTTCGCCTACTGACTGGAGCGGCCGTCCGCGCCCGTCGCGGGGCCCGGCGGGGCGATGCCGTAGCGCCGGGCCTGGACCGGAACATCGGGCCCGGTCGCCGTGGCCGCCTGGATATCGGCCTCGCCCTCCGCCTTCTGACCCTTGGCGATCTTCGCTACGCCCCGACCGTAGAGCGACCAGGCGAGCCTGGGCTGCAGCCGCAGCGCGTCGTTGTAGTCGGCGATCGCCTGGTCGAGGCGGCCCATCCGCAGGTTAACCAGGCCGCGGCTGTCATAGAGGGCGGCGTCCCGCGGTCCGCGGCGCATCGCCGCCTCGCAGTCGGCCAGCGCCAGCGGCAGGTCCTTCCCCGAAAGCGTGCGGGCCCAGCAACGGCTGTTGAGCGCCTGGCCCAGACGCTCGCCCTTTGGGTGGGCTGCGATCCAGGCGTCATAGGCCGCCAGGGCGCGCGGGAACAGGCCGGCCTGGGCATAGAGGCTGCCGACCGCCATGCCGACGGCAGACCCGGCCGGCGCGGCCTTGATGGCGGCGTCGAAATCGGCCTGGGCGCGGTCGACGTCCTTGCGCGAAAGGTAGAGCTCGCCACGTCCCAGTAGGGCGTCGGGGTCGTCCGGCTTGAGCGCCAGCGCCTGGTCGAAGTCGGCCATGGCCAGGACCGGTTGGCCGGCGCCGAGACGGGCGTAGGCGCGCTGCACATAGTGGCCCGGCGCCTTAGGCTCAAGATCGACGGCGCGGCCGAAGTCGGCCGTGGCGCTGGCGAAGTCGCGCCGCGACATCGAGGCCTGGCCGCGACGCACGAAGCCCGCCGCGTCGGTTGGCGTGTTGGCGTACTCGGCGGGAACGTCGGCCAGCTTCGCGTTGGGGGCTGGCGCGGGCGGCGCGGCGGCCGCGGCCGGGGCGGTGGCGACGATAAGCGGCTGGTCGAGCCGAAAAACGCGACCGCCGTTGTAGGTGAAATAGAGCCGACGCTGCTGACGCGAGACGTAGATCCGATGCGACAGGAAGAAGTCGGCGCCCAGTAGCATGTCCGCCTTTGGCAGGTCGACGTCGGCGACCCGCAGTTCGGTGTGCTGGATCTTCTCGCCGCCGATTTCGAAGCTCTCGAAGGGCGCGATCCAGTACTCGAGAACCCGCCGTCCGATGCCGCCCCCGGCGCCGCCCGCCCGGACCTCGGCCGCATCGCGGCGGAAGCCCAGCCGTTCGGCCGTCGAGCGCTTGAGAACCGACGTCGACGCGCCGGTGTCGAAGGTCACGGTGATGGTCTGCCCATTGATCATCGCCTTGCCCCGGAGGTGCGGATCCTGAGGAGTGATCCGATCGAGATCGACGATTCCGACGGCCTGTGACGCGGCCCAGTAAGCCAGGTTGGCGTTCGCGCAGTCAGGCGACGGTTTCATCAGCCGGATCACGCCGTTGCCGAGGTCGTATTCGGTGTCGAAGACGGACAGCACGTTCTGTCCCAGAACCCCGGCCGTGCCCCATCCGATCCCGGGCAGGACCAGGAACCGGACATTGGGGATGTTGTTGGTCCCCAGGCCGAACGTGCGGACGGTCGCGACGTCGATACGGTTGTCCGATCCTCCGACGCCGGTCACGTAGAAGCCGAACGGCGCAGCGAAGGTGCTGAGCTTGAAGCGCTTGGCGGTTTCCGGGCTCATGAAGCTGTAGAAGGCGCCGCTGTCGACCATGAAGGTCGTCTCGACACCCTCCACTTTGACTGAGACCTCGGCCTGCATCCCGTTCATGCTCGTCGGCAGCTCGGCGATCCTTCCGATGTGGCACGCCTCAGCGGCCGCCGCGGCCGAGGTCAGGCTGGCGAGCGCCATGACGAGCCAGGCGAGTGCGGTCGATCTTCCACCCATGGTGGAAGCCTAGATCGCGTTTTGGTCCAGGTGAAGACCCAACCTGGGCTGGCGGCGGCTCAAACCACCCCGCCGTCCGGCTGGTCAGGCGCGGCCGCGTTCGGCGGCCAGTGGTCGCGCTGGCTGCGGCCGTCGCCGGCGTCAGTGTGCTGGACGACCTCGTCGACGGGTTCGTGGCGCCGATGCCGGTTCACCGCCGCGTCGTCGACCTCATAAACCTCGACCCGATCGGTGTAGAAGGCGAGGTGGTGGGCGATGGCGGCCATCTCCTCGAACGGCTGCTCGTAGGTCCAGACCGCGTTCTCGGCGAACTCGCCGTCCATCAGGATGGTGTAGTAGGCCGCGTCGCCCTTGTAGGGGCAGTGCGTCTGCCGCTCGGTGCGGGTCATGTACTCCATGCCGACATCCTCCCGCGGGAAGTAGACCACCGGCGGGTAGTTGGCCTCCTTCAGGATCAGGGCGTCCGCCGTGTCGGCGATCACGTGGCCGGCGAACAAGGCGCGCCAGCGCGTTCTGGCGGGCTCGATGGCGATCGGGTGGTCGGGGCCGGGCTTCAGCATGCGGAGGTCCTCCTCGTCGCAATGAACGCGCATGGGCACATGGGGGCTCCCGAGGGCAGAGCCTTGCTTGTGCCGCGCAAGATCGCGTGATCTTCTCCCGGCAAATCGCAAGCCGGCGCGGGGAAAGACCCTCTCAGACGCCGCGAGCCCAGGATCCGGACCTCCGCATGAATTTCGTCTTCATCGCCGGCGTCGTCATCACGCTGCTGACGGCCCCGCTCGTTCTGCTGCAGCTGCGCAGCCACCCGCGTGGCCTGTTCATCCTGTTCTTCGCCGAGATGTGGGAGCGGTTCTCCTACTACGGCATGCGCGGCCTACTGATCTTCTACCTGACGCAGCACTTCCTGTTCGACGACAAGACCGCCCAGGGGCAGTACGGGGCCTACACCTCGCTGGTCTATCTGTTGCCGCTGATCGGCGGCCTGCTGGCCGACCGCTTCCTCGGATCGCGCAAGGCGATCGCCTTTGGGGCGCTGTTGCTGGTCGCCGGGCATTTCACCATGGCCTTCGAGGGCAAGCCCGTCATCCAGGTGCTGACCTACAAGAACGCCAGCTACGACTTCCAGGTCACCGGCCGCGCCGACGCACGGCAGGCGAAGCTGAAGGTCGGCGACAAGGCCTATGACTACGGCCCCTCGGCGGACGGCGGCCTGGTCATCAAGGACCTGGCGGCCGACGCGCCGCTGCCGGCGGTGCTGCCGAAGGGCTCCTACCAGCTGTCGACCAAGGCGCCGACGCCGATCTTCAGGGACGTCATGTACCTGGCGCTCTCGCTGATCATCATGGGGGTCGGCTTCCTGAAGGCCAACATCTCCTCGATCGTCGGCCAGCTCTATCCGGAGCGCGACCCCAGGCGCGATCCGGGCTTCACCCTCTACTACTACGGCATCAACCTCGGCGCGTTCTGGGCCGGCATCCTCTGCGGCTGGCTGGGTCAGAGCTTCGGATGGTCCTGGGGCTTCGGCGCCGCCGGCGCCGGCATGCTGCTGGGCTATGTGGTCTTCATGCTCGGCAAGCCGCTGCTGGAGGGCAAGGGCGAGCCGCCCAATCCCGCCGCGCTCGCCAGGCCGGTGGTCGGCCCGCTGAACGGCGAATGGCTGATCTACCTGCTGGGGCTCGCGGGCGTGCCGATCGTCTGGCTGCTGGTGCAGCACAACGCGATCGTGGGCTACCTGCTGGGCGCGGGCTCGGTGGCGGTGATCGGCTACCTCGTCTACTTCATGGTCACCAAGTGCACCAAGGTGGAGCGGGACCGGATGACCCTGGCGCTGGTGCTGATCGCCGCCTCGGTGGTGTTCTGGACCCTGTTCGAACAGGCCGGCTCCTCGCTCAACCAGTTCGCCGAGCGCAATACCGATCTGTCCCTGGGCTTCGGCCACACCATGACGGCGGCCCAGACCCAGTCGTTCAACCCCGGCTTCATCCTGCTGTTCGCGCCGGTGTTCTCGGCGCTGTGGGCCTTCCTTGGCCGCCGGC
>JAQGIX010000161.1 GCA_028290925.1 Phenylobacterium sp.
GCACGTGCGGCAGCAGGAAATAGGTCGAGGACAGGCCCGCGGCCGCCACGCCCCCCAGCAGCATCACCCAGGAGAGCGGCACCCCGGCCATCCAGAAGGCGGCCCCGAAGGCCACGGTGATCAGCACTGTCTGGCCGACGTCCGGCTGGATCAGCAGCAGGCCGATGGAGACGAAGTAGAGCCCAAACGCGATGGAGACGCCGGGCACGCCGGTCCCCTTCTGGCCTTCGGAGAACATCCAGGCGACCAGGATCACCAGGGCCGGCTTCATGAATTCCGACGGCTGCAGCGAGAAGCCGCCGAACTCCAGCCAGCGGGTCGCCCCCTTGGCGTTGTGCCCCATGAACGGCAGGGCGATCATGATGGCGATGGCCGCCAGCCAGATGAAGAAGGCCGCGCGGCGCACGCCCTTCACCTCCAGCATCGAGACGCCGATCAGGATCACCACCGCGGCGGCGGCGAAGACGCATTGGCGGACCGCGAAGTGGAACGGGTCGCCGACGTTCATCCGGGCGGCCGCGGCCGGGCTGGCCGCGAAGGCCAGCACCACGCCCACGGCGATCAGGACGGCGAGCACGCCTAGCATCCAGCGGTCCACGGTCCACCACCAGACTCCGATCGGCGAACGGTCGGAGCGCGGGAAGGCGTGGGCTTGGGAATGCGCTTGGGACGAGATGGTCACGCCGCGCCCCCCCTCGCCCCTGGGGCGAGGGAAACGATAAGATGAAGAGAGCCGAGCCGCATCAGGCGGCTCCGCGGGCGGTGTTGGCGAGCTGCTGCACGGCGGCGCGGAACGCCTCACCCCGCGCCTCGAAATCGGCGAACTGGTCGAAGGAGGCGCAGGCCGGCGACAAGAGCACGATGGCCTCGCGGCCCGAAGCCGCGGCGTCGGCATAGGCCTGGCCCACAGCCGCCTCGATGGTCCCGCTGATCACCGCCGGCGCCTTGCCGTTCAGCACCTCGGCGAAGGCCGGCGCGGCCTCGCCCACCAGATAGGCCTTCTCGACACGGCCGAAGAGATCGGCGAGCGGCGCGATGCCGCCCGTCTTCGGCTGGCCGCCGGCGATCCAGAAGACCTTCGGATAGCTGGAGAGCGCCTGCCGCGCGGCGTCGGCGTTGGTAGCCTTGCTGTCGTTGACGAAGCGGACCTTGCCGAGGTGGCCCACGGTCTCCATCCGGTGCGCCAGGCCCGGGAAGCTCATCAGGTGCTCGGCGGCTTCCTCGGCGGCGATGCCGAGGCCCTTGGCGGCGGCGTAGGCGGCCGCCGCGTTCTGCCAGTTGTGCCGGCCGGGCAGCGATCGGGCGCGCTTCAGGTCGGCCACCTCGACGGCGCGTTCGCCGGTGGCGTCATAGAGCAGGCCGTCCAGGGCGTAGACCCCGCGGCTCATGGCTTTCGACGCCGAGATCGGCACGATGGTGCGGCGGTTGGCGGCGGTGATCTCGGTGCAGATCTGCTGGCCCCAGGGATCGTCCACGCCGATCACGGCGGTGTCGCCCTTGCCCTGGTTCAGGAGGACGCGGCGCTTGGCGGCGACATAGCCCTCCATGCCGCCGTGCCGCTCCAGGTGGTCCGGCGAGATGTTGAGCAGCACCGAGACGTCCGGCTTCAGGCTGGAGGTCAGGTCGAGCTGGTAGGACGATAGCTCCAGCACATAAACCGCCCCGCCGTGCATGTCCTCCAGGCCCAGGACGCCGTAGCCGATGTTGCCGCCGATGCGGACGTCGCGGCCGGCCTGGGCGCAGATGTGGCCGATGAGCGCCGTGGTGGTGGACTTGCCGTTGGTGCCGGTGATCGCGACGATCTTCGGCCGCTTGTGCTCCGGCGCGGCGTTGACCGTGCGGGCGAAGAGTTCGATGTCGCCGAGGATCTCGACGCCGGCCGCCTTGGCCTTCTTCACCGTCCAGTGGGGCTCGGGGTGGGTCAGCGGCACGCCCGGCGAAAGCATGATCGCGGCGAAGCCGCTCCAATCGGCGCTGGTCAGGTCGACGATCGGCAGGCCCTCGGCTTCCGCGGCGGCGCGGGCGGCAGGCTTCTCATCCCACAGCGCGACCTGCGCCCCGCCGGCGATCAGCGCGCGCGCGGCGGCGAGACCCGTACGGGCCAAGCCGAACACGGCGACCGTCCTGCCTTCGAAGCCGCGGACCGGGATCATGACGCCTGAGAGCCCTCCCCTACCGCAGCTTGAGTGTGGCGAGGCCCAACAGGGCCAGCATCATCGAGACGATCCAGAAGCGGATCACCACGGTCGATTCCGACCAGCCGAGCTTCTCGAAGTGGTGGTGGATCGGGGCCATCAGGAAGATCCGCCGCCCGGTCCGCTTGAACCAGGCCACCTGGATCACCACCGACAGGGTCTCGGCGACGAACAGCCCGCCGATGATGCCCAGCACGATCTCGTGCCGCGTGGCCACGGCCACCGCGCCGACGCCGCCGCCCAGCGCCAGCGAGCCGGTGTCGCCCATGAAGATCTTGGCCGGGGGGGCGTTGTACCAGAGGAAGCCGAGGCCCGCGC
>JAQGIX010000173.1 GCA_028290925.1 Phenylobacterium sp.
TTCGACCATTAGCGGACAGTGGGCGATGGCGGGCTCCGTGCCAGTCGCGGTTCTGTACCCGCCACCAGCCGCTGGATGTTGGCTCGGTGGCGCACTATCACGTAAGCGCCGCCGACGACGACCAGCAGTCGGTAGGGAAGGCTCACGCTGCGGCTTCTCCGAAGCCGGCACCATCGGCCTGCCAAAGAATGAAGACCGGCGCGCGGCGCCGGTCGACCGTGTGCATCTCTCACGTTCAATCTTGTATTGTACAGGATATTCCCTAAGATGTGGACAGATCGAGGTGGTGGTTATGGCGAGATCGTTGAACTTGAACGTCCGCGTGACAGGCCCGCTCAGCGAGTTCGTCTCCTCGAAGGTGGGTGACAACGGCGCGTATGAAAACGTGAGCGAGTACGTTCGCGACCTGATCCGGCGTGACAAAGACCGCGCCGAGCGCGAGACTTTCGACAGGCTAAAGGCGGAACTGTCCCGAGCCTTCGCCGCGCCGGACAGCGCGTACGAGGAGCTCGACGCTGACGCCGTGATCGCTCGCAACCGCCGTCGCTAGGTGGCGCCTCCCTTTCGCGTCCAGAGGGCTGCAGGACAGCGGGTGGATGAGATCTTCGTCTACACCCGCGACACGTGGGGCGACGACCAGGCCGCGCGCTACATCCGCGGCCTTTTCGCAAAGTTCGAGGATGTCGCGGCGAGACGAGTTCCCTGGCGCCAGATTCCTGCCGAGTTCGGTGTCGATGGCTTTCTCTGCCGGTACGAAAAACACTTCATCTACTGGCGAGTGTTGGACGACGGCAGCGTGGGCATCGCCACCGTGCTGCATGAGCGCATGCACCAGCTGGACCGGTTCCGGGAGGATACGGAGTGACCATGTGCAGTGCGATCTCGAGGCCTGGGTCGCCGAGCGGGCGCCGTTGGGTGGAGGTCCGTGCGTTGAGGCTTTGAAGGCGGGCGTCATCTCCGGCCGGTCGGATGGTGGATCTGGAGGTCCTCCGTTCAATCCGGAGAGGCGGTACCATCGCAAGACTTTGAAAGAGCTGGGGTTTCTTCCGGTCTTTTTCCTGGAAGGCGTTTTTACCCCTTCTTCGCAGTCCGTTTTGCACTTTTCGTTCGAGACCTCTTCACGGAGCGCGGCGAAGACGACGGGACGCGGCAGGCGGGCCTCCAGCTGCTGGACGAAGGCAAGGATCCGAGGGCGCGCGAGCGGGCTAGGTCGCATGGGCGAGCCGGTCCCACTGTTCACGCTGTTCCGCCGAGATGTCGAAGCCGACGGGCTGGCGCGCCCGAGTCGCCGCCTCGATCCCGGCGGCGAGACGCTCCAGCTGCGCGGGTTCGCCGAGGATGATCTCGCCTTCCAACGCCAGCGCGCGCAGGTAACAGGCACGCAACTCGCCCGCCAGGCATGGCCGCAGGTGAGCCCCGCGCCAAGGTTCCGCGCCCGGTTGGTGCGCGAGCCGCCCGAGCTCGTGTGGACCGTAGCGCAGCTCCACGCTGTCGGGCCGCAACCGGTCGAGCTCGGCCTCGGCGTGGCAAAGGCCTTTGCGGAGGTCAAGACTCGCCTCGACGCTGGGCGGATCGGCGGCGTCCCGGACATAGGCTTTCCAGTCGCGGAAGCGTCGGAAATGGTTGCCAACGCCACGCGCATACCAATACCCGCGGAGCCGGTAGTAGAGCTTACGGTACGGACCGCGGGCGCCCGCCCGATCAAGGGCGGGCATGATCAGCCTAGCTGCGGTCGCCAGCACATCCGCGCCACGGCCCAGCAGAAAGATGGCCCGGCCGCGCGCCCAGGCGCTGCGCCGCCTGGGCTGGGTCAGTGGCAGGCTGCGCCGGACCCACGGGTGCAGGTCGCCCATCAGCGCATCCATGCGGCCCTCCTCGTAGGCGCGGCGGAACGCGCCCTGCAGCGACATGGTCTCGTGTTCATGGTGCCAGCCCGCCGCATCTGACTCATACACAAACGGGACCCCGGCCTGCATAAGGCGCACGCCGAACTCATAGTCCTCTCGGCTGTTGCGGAACCTCACGTCGAGCCCGCCCATCCGCTGCCAAAGTTCGGCGGCCAGCGACAGGTTACCGGTCAGAAGGTCGCGGTAGCTGAAGCGATGTCCTGGCTCGGCCAAGGCGTCGAAGTGCGCGTTCCACCAGCCGCGCATTAGCAGCCTGAAGAAGCTGGGCGATGCAACCGGCGCTGGTCGATAGGGGCCCAGCACCACGCTTCCGGGGTGGATGGCATGGGCCACCGCATGGGCGGCCACGAAGGTGCGGCTGGGT
This sequence comes from Phenylobacterium sp., assembly GCA_028290925.1. GTDB lineage: Bacteria > Pseudomonadota > Alphaproteobacteria > Caulobacterales > Caulobacteraceae > Phenylobacterium. The sequence continues at coordinate 2,272 of JAQGIX010000173.1, forward strand.
TGGATGTCATCGTCGAGGAAGATCAGGATGGGCGCCGCCGCCGCCTTGGCCCCCGCGTTGCGCGCCTCGGGCGCGCCGCTGGCGGGCTGGTGCAGGACCTTGAGGCGATAGGGCGGGGCGTAGCTCGCCAGCATGCTCGCCGTGTCGTCCACGCAGCCGTCGGCGACGACCACGACCTCCAACTCAGAGACGGGAAAAGTCTGGTCGGCCAGCGCGTCCAGGGCCTGTCGCAATAGCGCCCGTCGGTTGTGGGTCGGAATTACCACGCTGACGCGGGCGCGCATCGAAGCTGGCGGCCAGTCTCTCATCTCGCGCGCCGCCGGGAATGCAGGTAGAGGCCGGGCCCCATCAGAGCCCCTCCGATGCGAGAGAGCAGCAGGTCCAGGGCTGGGGCTCCCGGCCGCCGCATGATCGCGCGCACCAGGCCACGAAGTTCGCGGCCCAGCCATCTGGCCGCCTGGGCCGCCCCGCCCAGGTCCCCCTCGAACAGTAGCGTGCGGGAAAAGACGGCGAATCCCGCGATCTCGTATCCCACTAGCTGGCGCTTGAGCTCAGCGTCCGAGCGCCTGTGCCGATGCCAGTTCAGGGCTTCCGGATCGTAGACGATGCGGAAACCCGCCTTCAGGATGCGCCGGAACATGTCGGAGTCGCCCCCGGCCTGGGTCGGTGTTCCGGCGTCGAGGGCTTCGTCGAATTCCCCCACACGTTCCACGACGGCGCGGCGGAGCGCCATGCTGACGCCCGCGCCGGCCTGCCAGCCCAGCATAGGATCGTGCACGGCAGCGTCGAACACCATCCGGTGGAAGCCCCGAACGAAGCCGCCGCATCTTTGGAAGGACACCTGGGCGCCGGTCTGCAGCTCCAGCGCCATGGTGAGGCCCGTGGCGCACATCACCAAAGGGTCTTCGAAGTTGCGCAGCAGCGTCCGCAGCCAGAGACGATCCATCGAGGCGTCGTCATCGGTGAAGGCGACGATCTCGCCGCGGGCTTCGCGCAGGGCTCGGTTACGGGCCACGTCCAGACCGGGACGATCCTCCCTGACGTAGCGAATGGCCGGAAACCGCCGCACCAGTTCGCGCGTCTCCTCGCTCGACGGCGCGTTGTCTATGACGAGGATCTCCTGGCCATCGTCCGGCATGGCTTGGAGAGAGGCGAGGCAGCGGGCTAGGTCCTCCGTGCGATCGCGCGTGCATATGGCCACGGTCGCCTGAGCCTGCGTTCCGGCCCGGACGGAAGGCGCCATCCCCAGCCGCCCCCGCAGCCAAGCCTCCCAGAAGGACGAGTCGGCCCGTTCGAGGAGCAGTAGCTTCAAATCGGCGCCTCCGATCTCCGCAGCGCCCAGCGGGATCACGGCCTGGCCCGCGGGGCGGCCCTGCACACGCAGCAAGACCAGCGCGCTGTCGCAGCCCTCCACGCCTTCCAGCGACCTAGGTAGGGCGTCGATGTCCAGGTCCAGCACGGCCGTGGCCATCAGCGCTCCCCCTTGGGCAACGGCCCCGATGAGCTTCGGCCGACGCGGGGGCGGCGGGAGGAGGCGTAGGCCAGCACCCGGCGTATCAGGCGCACGCCGTGCATTGCGACCAGCATCGCCGCCTGGGCCGAACGCCGCACCGCGAGGGCGGCCACCGTGGGCGTTCTGCTGCACATGAGCGCGCCCTCGATCTGCGCCAGCGTCCCCTGGACGTCGCCGGCCGCCAGCATGCCCGGTGCGCGGTCGCAAAGGGCGTCCATAGCCCAGAAGCGGAGGGACTCTCGCCGTACCCGCCGCCGCGCCTTGGGAGGCAGCAGCGGCTGAATCAGCCCCACCGCACGGCGCACGTCGCGCAGGTTTTCCCCGCTTCGTCGGTGCCGATCGCTGTTGGACGAGCCATGCATGCGGTAGAGCGCCAGCGGCTCGGCCTCATACCAAACGGGGTAGTGGGCGGCGATACGGGCCCACATCTCCCAGTCTTCCACCCAGGAGAGTCGGTCGTCAAACATGCCCAGGGTTTCGTAGACCTCGCGTCGCACTGCGATCGAGGGCGTCTGGATTAGCTGGCGCACGGCGATCCGCTCCAGCCATCCTTCGAGCAATCCGCTTTCCGAGCGCTCCGGCTCGGACCTCAGCATGGGGGCGCCGCCCTCGTCGACGAAGACCTGCCGGCAGAAGGCGGCGCCGGCGTTCGGCGCGGCCTCAAATCCGGCCTGGAGCTTGCGGTAGAAGCCTGGCGCCACAAGGTCGTCGCCGTGCAGCAGGTGGACAAGGCGCCCACGCGAGCGCTCGAGGCAGGTGCGGAAATTCGCCCGGTGCCCGCCGTTCTGCGATCGCCTGAAGAACGCCACGCGGCCGCCGCCCAGCTCGTCAACCACTGCTTCCGGGTCGTCGCGAGTGGAGCAGTCGTCGACCACCTCGATCTGCATCAACTCCGCGCCGGGATCCTGGACGAGCACGCTGGCCAGCGTCTCACGTAGGTAAGCTGCGCAGTTGTAGGTGGGGATCATCACCGACCATAGGGGCCGCGCGACTCCGGCCGGAATGGGATCGATCAGCTGCCTGTGCGGGCCGGCCGATCGTGCGGAGCGGCTCATGGGGGCGCAGGCGTCAGGCATCGCCGCGCCTCGCCCAGCCGCTCGTCGCCCGCCCATTCCGCCAGGCGTGGCGGACGCCATAGGAGCCCAAGCGCACGATGGCGCGCAGCGTCTGCGGCGAGCGGCTGCAGAGGAAAGCCTGTTGAAGCTGCATCGCAGCGCCCGCGTAGTCGCCGCGGTCGATCAGCCGTTGACTCCAATCCAGCGCCCATTGCGCCCAGCTGCCCTGCGCTCGCCCTAACGCTCGCCTGGCCGCCGCGGGTACGTAGGACCGTGCGATCCGGGTCGCCATGCGGACATCTCGGATGTTCTGGCCGCTGCGCACCGAGCGCTTGGTCAGGGAATTGGAGCGGTCGCGGTAGAAGGCGAGGGACTCGGGCAGGTATCCCACGGGATAGTGCGCCGCGATCCGCACCCACATCTCCCAGTCTTCGCCGCAACTGCTCATGCGCGTGTCGAACCCGCCCAGCGCTTCGTAGACTTCGCGCTGCACGACGATCGAGGGCGGCTGGAGCCGCAGTTCCCCGGCGATGGTGGGCAGCCAGTTCTCCAGGACGCCCGCGGTCTGGCGTTCCAGCGGCGATATCCGTTGCTGCGAGCCGTCGTCGTTGGCGATCACGTGGCGGCAGAAGGCCGCGCCGAGCGCGGGCTTGGCCGCGAACAGGGCCGCGATCTTCCCGTAGAAGTCGGGACTCACCCAATCGTCGCCGTGGAGCACGTGGACCAGTCGCCCGCGTGCGCGCGCCAGGCAGCTGTTGAAGTTTCTGGCGTGGCCGAGGTTCTCAGGCTGGCGAAAGAATCCCACGCGCCCCATTCCCAGCGCCTGCACGACTCGGGAGGGATCGTCGGCGGTGGAGCAGTCGTCCACCACCTCGATCTGCATCTCATCGGCCGCATAGCCGCTGGCGAGGACGCTCGACAAGGTCTGTCCGAGCAGATCGGCGCAGTTGAAGGTCGGGATCATTACCGACCAGAGCGGGCGCGCGGCTCCTGGCGGCGCGGGGGGAACGACACCCCGGTGGCGGTCGTGCGGCTCAAGGGGCAAGTCCGTACGCCTCCCTCGCTGGGGACCCGATCTCGGCGAACGCGGCTCCCATCTGCCGGGCCACCGCCTCGGGCGAAAAGGCTTCCTCGATCCTACGCCGCGCGCGGCCGCCCAATTCGCGGGCCCATGCCCGCTCGTCAAGCACCCGCCCCAGCGCCTGGGCAAATCCGTCGATGTCCTCGCGGTCGACCACCAGTCCCCCGTGCGCGGGCCCCTCGGCGAAGATCTCACGGACGCCCGAGGCCGCGGCCGCGACGACGGGGAGGCCGCAGGCCATGGCTTCGAGCGGAGCCACCGCGAAACCCTCCAGCCTGGAGGGGAACGCGAACACGTCGCCGGCTGCCAGGTGCCGCCGGATGATCCCGCGATCGGTCACATACCGGTCGATCCAGTAGACGTTCGGCGTCTCCAACTCGGCGATCCGCCGTCGCAGCTCCGCGCCGTCTTCGCCGGCCCCCAGCAACCTCAGTTGAAGGTCGCAGCCGGGCCTTTGGCGGCACACCTCCGCCCAGGCCTGCAGCAGTAGGTCGAGACCCTTGGCGTAGAGCGCGATCCGCCCGTGCCAGACCGCGATCCGGGTGGAGGGCTGGACGCCCAACTCCGCACGGGCCTCTTCCCGCTCCTGGCCGCCCCAGTCGTCGAGGGCCACTGGGTTGAACACCTGGACGATGCGCACGCCCTGGCCATACCGCTCACGCACCCGCCTCGCCTCCTGGTCAGATGCGATGAGGAGGCCGGCAGAGGATCTCACCGAGCGAAGTTTCACCAGGCGGCTGAGGGGGTTCTCCTCCTTAGCGCTGCCCTGGAATGTGGCGAACACCGGAATCTTCAAGAGGCGGCCTAGCGCCGTCGTCGCTTCGAACCGGAAGTGCTCGTACTCCTGGCAGATGATCGCGCGGCAATCTTCCTGGCGCAGTTCCTGTGCGAGCAGCAGAAGGGGCGTGCTCAGGTGGGCCACTGCGGCGTCCAGCAGCTGGCCGCCGCCCCGCCTCGGCGCTACCCGGCGCGAGGAGGAGGCGAGCCGCCGTCGCAGCCGGCCGTAGAGCCGGGGAGCCGGAAGGACGCTCATCCGGGCGCCGCTGCCGGTATCGACATAGCGGCGAGGCTCGTCCACTTCGGCGGAGAAGAAAATCAGCACCGTGCGAAAGCCGATCCTGCCGAGCGCATCCATGTAACCCAGGATCCAGCCACCCGGGCCTTCACTGCAAAACTGCTCGAGGGAAACACCGATCGTGGCCAGGAAATCTTCCCAGACCTCTCCCCCGGCGGGGAGGAGCGCCAGCGCCGGAGAGGTGTTGGCGGGCGCACCGCTCCCCGACAGGCGGTACTGCGGCATTGGTTTCGTAGTCGTGGCGATCATGGCGAGAACGCCGTCAGGAGAGGCTCAGCGCTCTCAGCCGGCCCTACGCGCTCCCATCGGTTCGGCGGGTTCATGATCCCCCTGCCGGAGTTCGCGCCGATGACCCGCAGCGGATAGACGAGTTCGTGGCAGTCGTAGGTGTGGTCCCAATCCCTTTCGTAAAGGCCCACGTTGACGAAGTAATCGCCGCCGCAGAGATCGAGCCTTCCGATCGTCAGGCGCAGAGTGCCGCGACCCGAGAGGTTTGCCAGTTCGAGGCCGCCGATCTGGGTGTTTGTGTCGAGGCAGGCGATCCCGTCCGGCAGATGGACGCCGATGCTCACGTTGGGCGAGAGGGCCGGCTGCTTCGCATGGTAGTCGACCTCGACGATAATCCCGTCGCCTGAGACGATGCAGTTCGTAGGCGCGTTTTCATGATTGAGCACCCGGACGGCTTCGATCTGCACCTGCTGAGTGCCGAAACGCGTGACGCCCATGGTGAGCTTGCCACCGCCTGCGATCTTCCTGTCCGGCACGTCCTGGCGGCCCGGCGACTGGGTCCGGCCCTCCACCAGCGCCTCGTACTGGTCCATCACACCATGGGTTGGGCCGAACGACAGCATCCGCCCCTGGCGGAGCAGAATCACTTGGTCGCAGAGCGCCCGGACCTGCGTGGCCTCATGCGAGACGAGGAAGATGGTGCAGCCCGACGCTTTGAAGCGCCTGATCTGCTCCAGGCACTTGCGGTGGAAGGCGGCGTCACCCACCGCCAGCACCTCGTCGATTAGGAGAATGTCGGGATCTATGTGCGCAGCTACGGCGAAGGCCAGGCGCAGCCGCATTCCCGAGCTATAGATGCGGATAGGGTCGTCCAGCACGTCCTCGAGCTCGGCGAAGGCGACGATGGAGTCGAACCTGGCGCCTACCTCCGCGCGGGTCATGCCGGCGATCACCCCGGACAAAAAGATGTTCTCCCGACCTGTGAGGTCGTCCGACAGGCCCGCGCCTAGGTCGAGCAACGCCCCAATGCGGCCATGGACCGCAACGTCGCCCTCGTCCGGCGTGATGACCCCGCCGATCAGGCGAAGCAGGGTCGACTTTCCGGCCCCGTTCTTGCCGACGATGCCGATCGTACGTCCGGCGGGAACCGAGAAGCTGATATCGCGCAGGCCCCAGAACTCTTCGGCCGGAATCCTGAGTTTCAGCGTGAGTACGGCTTCCTTGAACGAACTCGGCCGATCGACACCGCGTCGGCGGAACCGCTTGCCGAGATTCTGCACCACCACCGGATCCATCACAGCTCCTCGGCGAAGCTGGCGCGCGTCCGCTCGAACACAGCGTAGCCCACCGCCAGAAGGGTCAAACCCGCCACGAGCACAGCTGCGAGCGGAGCCCAGGATGGCCATCGGTTATCGATCAGGACGTCCCGATACGCGTTCAGAAGGATCGCCATTGGATTCAAGTCGAACGCCAGCCGGTACTTTTCGGGCATCGATCGGGCGCTGTAGAAGACCGGCGTCACATAGAACCCCAACATGACGGCCAGGCCGACCAGGTGCTGCGTGTCGCGGAAGCGCACGTGACTGGACGCGACGATGCAGGCCAGCCCAAGCGTGAGGATGAACTGGACGACAACCACCAGTGGCAGGGCCAGGACCGATAGCCCAAGCCTTCCGCCGTCGGCCAGAATGAAGAGGAACAGCACCGGAAGAGCGAGCACGAAAGGTATGGCGTTGCTTGCTACGGTGAGCACCGGGAGCGCGGCGACGGGGAAGCCCGGCCTGCGCACCAGCTCCGGGTTTCCGGCGATGGCCAGGGGCGCGCTGAATAGCGCCGAGCTGAACCAAGTCCAGGCGATCAGACCCGCGAACACGAACGCCGGATAGTGCGGGATGTTCAGCCGCAAGATGTGTCCAAAGACGAACGTGAAGATCAGCAGCTGTAGGAAAGGGTTGAGCAGTGACCAACCGATGCCCAGGATCGACCGTTTGTACTTGATCTTCAGGTCACGCCGCACCAGCTCCACCAGCAGGTCCCAGGCGTGCTGCGCGCGCCGCCCCGGCTGGATTACCTTCAAGCCTAGCAGCGCTTCGCTCATATCGCCCGCCCCTGCCGGGCCTCCCCTATCAGCGCGGGACGGTTATCTTGCGCGAGATGAAACGATCGGATCCGGCCTAACGTTCCCCTTATCGGCCGCCAGAAGCGCTGCGCAGCGCATTTACAAGTGTTCTTAGTTAATCCGTTGATCTTGCGTTAGTTTTCTCCAGACTACGAATCTGAGGGTCGGACGTTCGAATCGTTCCGGGCGCGCCATTCTTTCAAAGGCTTACCGTCGAGCAGCGGCCGATCAGCGGCCGCTCAGCGAGAAGGCGTAGAATTTGTTGTTGTTGCCGTCGTACGGGAGCTTGCGCTCCTTTGTGTCGTAGCCGCTGCCCCAGTACACGACGCCGTCGACGATCGCCGCGCCGGACCACACGGCTCCGCCGCTTGGGAAGGTCCACTTGACCTGGCCGTTCCTGGTGTCCAAGGCGTAGAAGTTGCCGCCTGAGGAGCCGGCGAAGATCACGCCGTTGGCGCCGGAGACGAAGCTGTCGGTGATGTACTCAGGGCTCTCCGGGGCCGCGGTCTGCCAGAGAATCTTTCCGGTGGCAGCGTCGAGCGCCGTCCACAGACCGCCGGTCGTCGTCTTCTTCTGCCCGTCGTAAGTGGTGTAGGTGTAGGTCTTGTGGCTACCGTTGGAGATGGCGGCGTAGACGCGCTCGCCGTCAGTGGAGGGGCCCCACTCGATCCCGCCGAGCACCCCGCCCGGGCCGGCCTGGGTCGCCCAGATCACGGCGCCGCTGGCCGGGTCCAGGGCATAGTACATGCCGCTCTTCTGACCCGCGCCCAGCACATCGGTTCTCTTGCCCTGGATCGTCGTGGTGTAGAGGTTCGGGCCCGCGCCGAAGTCGAAGTCGGGCGAGGCGTTGGGGTCGGACATCGTCCAGGTGTCGGCGGTCAGGGTGTGGTGGGCCCAGGCGACCTTGCCCGTCGTCAAGCTAAGGGCCACCACGCTGTCGATGTGGGCGTCGGGCGGCAACCGCGTGCACTGGGTATCCCCCGGGTTCA
>JAQGIX010000188.1 GCA_028290925.1 Phenylobacterium sp.
GCATTGCAGGGACGGATCTTCCCCTAGAAACCCTCGCTTTCCCCTGGTTACGCAGGCTTTTTTCCGCGCACGGCCCTGACGAACCCGGGTCCTCGAACCTGGGCGAAAAGCCGACCGCGGCGAAATCTGGCTGACCGCAAGGGGGTTCAGCGATCATTGCGCCGGTGAAGCACGGCCGCTGGAGTGGCGGCGAATCAGCGGGGCGAATGGGCGCCGCGGATGTCACGCCTACCGGTCCTTGGGATCGATCGCGTCCCTGAGGCCGTCGCCGATGAAGTTGAAGCTCATCAGCGCCGCCACCATGACCAGCGAGGGAAAGATCAGCAGCCAGGGCGCCAGCTCCATGTCCTGGGCGCCGGTGGCGATCAGGGTGCCGAGCGAGGCCATCGGCGGCTGCACGCCAAGCCCTAGGAAGCTCAGGAAGCTCTCCGCCAGGATCACCGCCGGGATGGTGAGCGTTACGTAGACCACCACGGGGCCCAGGAGGTTCGGCACGATGTGGCGCACGATGACGCCGCCCGTTCCCAGCCCGGCCGCCCGCGCCGCCTCCACGAACTCCTTGTGCTTCAGGGTCAGTGTCTGGCCGCGCACGATGCGGCTCATGGTCAACCACTCCACGGCCCCGATGGCCACGAAGATCAGGATGAAATTGGAGCCGAAGGTGACCATCAAGAGGATCACGAAGAAGATGAACGGCAGGGAATAGAGCACGTCGACGACCCGCATCATCGCCTCGTCCACCCGTCCGCCGACGAAGCCGGCCACCGCCCCCCAGGTCACGCCGATCACCAGCGAGACCGTCGTCGCCACCAGGCCGATCGCCAGCGACACCCGCAGGCCCATCAGCAGCCGCGCCAGCAAATCGCGGCCGAGCGCATCGGCGCCCAGCAGGTGGCCGTGGCTGAGCGGTCCCACCCAGACGTCGGCCTTGTTGACCTCGTCGTAGGCGAAGGGGCTGAAGGCCGGCCCAACCACGGCGGCGAGCACCAGCAAGGCCAGCACGACCACCCCAGCCATGGCCGCGCGGTTGCGCAACAGGCGGCGGCGCGCGTCGTCCCAGAGGCTGCGGCCCTTCACGGCGGCGCGTTCCATGGCCTCGGCGCCGCGCCGGGAACCCGGCGCCAGGACCCGGGCGCTCATGCCAGCCGCACCCGCGGATCGAGCACTGCGTAGAGCAGGTCGGCCGCGAGATTCAGGGCCAGGATCAATGCCGCGTAGACGATCACCATGCCCATCACCACGGTGTAGTCGCGCTGCAGGGCGCTGATGACGAAGAACTTGCCGAGGCCCGGCAGGTTGAAGATCCGCTCCACCACCAGCGAGCCGGTAAGCAGCCCCGCGCAGGCGGGACCCAGGTAGCTGACCAGCGGCAGGATCGCGGCCCGTAGCGCGTGGCGGGTGACGATGCGGTGTTCGGGGAGCCCCTTGGCGCGGGCGGTGCGTACGTAGTTCGAGCGCAGCACCTCGATCATCCCGGCCCGCGTCAGCCGCGAGATGATGGCGATCTGCGGCAGGGCCAGGACCGTCACCGGCAACACCAGATTGGGCAAGGCGCCGTTGTTCCAGCCGGCGGTCGGCAGCCAGCCGAGCTTGGAGGCGAAGGCCAGCACCAGCAGGGGCGCGGTCACGAAGGTGGGGATGCAGACCCCGAGGATGGCGACGGTCATCACGCCATAGTCGACGCTCTTGTTCTGGCGCAGCGCCGCCAGCACGCCGAGGCTCACGCCCACCAGGGAGGCGATCAGTATCGCCGACAGGCCGAGCTTCAGGCTGACCGGATAGTTCTCCTTCAGGATCGCCAGGACCGTCTTGTCCTTGTACTTCAGCGACGGCCCCAGATCGCCGTGCAGCACGCCGCCCACATAATCCAGGTACTGGGCTGGCAGCGGCTTGTTCATGCCGTACTTCTCCCGGATGTTCCGCTCGATCGAAGGGCTGAGCTTGCGGTCCAGGTCGAAGGGGCTGCCGGGCGCGGCGCGCATCATGAAGAAGGCGGCGGTGACCACCAGGAAGAGGGTCGGGATCGCGACCAGGAGGCGCCGGCCGATGAATCGGAACATCGAACGACTGTCCCTCGCGGAATTGACCAATTCGGGGCCGGGCGTTGCGAAACTTCCACCGGCCCCCGATGATGTCAACGAAGCCGCCCCGCCCTCCAGACTTCAGAGCGCCAGAAGACTCCCATGACCGATTTCCGACGCGTCACCGAGCAGATTTCCGTCAGTCCGCAGATCAGCGTCGACGACGTCGACGCCGCCGCCCGGGCCGGCTTCAAGACGATCATCAACAACCGCCCCGACGGCGAGGACCCCGCCCAGCCCTCGGGCTACGCCATCGAGGCCGCCGCGGCCGACGCCGGCCTCGCCTATTTCCACATCCCGGTGCGCGGCGGGCCGACGCCCGAGCAGGTGGAGACGACGGGCAAGGTGCTGGATGAGGCGTCCGGCCCGGTGCTCGCCTTCTGCCGGTCCGGGACCCGCTCCATCGTCACCTGGGCGCTCAGCCAAGCGGCGTCGGGCGCCCGCAGCCCGCAAGAGCTGGTCAGTCTCGGCCGCGCGGCGGGCTACGACCTCTCCGGCGTACTGGGCGGCTGAGCCGTGGCCATCCCCTACGTCCGCCAGCTCGACTTCGAATACGGCCGCACGGACCAGGTCTCGCCGCTCATCCGGCGGGTGATCGCGAACAATCCGGGCCCCTTCACCTTCCTGGGGACCGGCACCTACATCGTCGGGCAGGGTGAGGTGGCGGTGATCGATCCGGGCCCCGACGATCCGGCCCACCTGGAGGCGATCCTGGCCGCCGTCGAGGGCGAGCGCGTCAGCCACATCGTCATCACCCACCACCACGCCGACCACTCGCCGCTGGCTGGCCCGCTGAAGGCCCGCACCGGCGCGCCGATCTACGGCTGCGCGGTCGCTCACCCGGCCGAGGACGACACCGGCGTGAAGATGGAGGCGGGTTACGACATGGCCTTCAGGCCGGACATCAGTCTCTGCGGCGGCGGGCAGGTCTCCGGCCCAGGCTGGACCCTGGAAGCGATCCCGACGCCCGGCCACACCTCCAACCACCTCTGCTACGCCTTGGCCGAAGAGAACGCCTGCTTCACCGGTGACCACATCATGGGCTGGTCGACGACGGTGATCACCCCGCCGGACGGCGACATGACCGACTACCTGGCGAGCCTGAATGTCATCCGCGCCCGGGGCTTCGCGACGCTCTGGCCAACCCATGGCCCGCCGATCCGCGACGTCGACGCCTTCATCGCCGCCTATCTCGACCACCGCCAGGAGCGCATCGACCAGATCCTGGGCGCTCTGCGCCCCGGCCCCGCCAGGATCGGCGACCTGGTGCCGCGCCTCTACGCCGACGTCGACTCCAAGCTCTGGCCCGCCGCGTCGCGCTCCATGCTGGCGGCGATGATCCACCTGGTGCGAGAGGGGAAAGTGGCTGCCGACGGGGAATTGGGACCGGGGAGCGAGTACCGCCTCGCGTAACCGCTGCCTTCCCCATTCATGGGGAAGGGGGACCACTCGCCGAAGAGCGAGGGGTGGAAGGGGCGAGGTTCTGCAGTGCGATGGCCGCCCCCTCCGTCATGCGCTCTGCGGCGCATGACACCTCCCCCGTGAACGGGGGAGGCAAAGACCTACGCGCTCACCTTCGCCGGCGCGGCGGTCGGCAGGACGTAGTCCTTCATCCGGTCGCGGATCAGCTTCTTGTCGATCTTGCCGGTGGCGCCCAGGGGGATGTCGTCGACGAAGACCACGTCGTCGGGCGTCCACCACTTGGCGATCTTGCCCTCCAGGAACACCAGGAAGTCCTCCTTCGAGGCCGCCTCGCCGTCCGTCAGCTTGACCAGCAGCACCGGGCGTTCGTCCCACTTCGGGTGCGCCGCGCCGATAACGGCGGCCAGCGCCGCCTTCGGGTGGCCCGCCGCGATGTTCTCGATCTCGATGGAGGAGATCCACTCGCCGCCGGACTTGATCACGTCCTTGGCCCGGTCGGTGATCTGCATGAAGCCCTGTTCGTCGATGGTGGCCACGTCGCCGGTGTCGAAGAAGCCGTGGGGGTCAAGGATCTGGCCGCCGTCGCCGTGGAAATATTCGCCGACCACGAACGGGCCCTTGACCTTCAGCCGCCCGAAGGTCGTCCCGTCGTGCGGCAGGACGCGGCCCGCGTCGTCCTCGATCTCCATCTCGACACCCAGCGGCGCCCGGCCCTGCTTCAGCTTCAGGCGCAGCTGGCCCTCGGCGTCCAGGTCCTTGGTGGCCTGGTTGGGGGTGGCGAGCGTGCCCAGCGGCGACATCTCGGTCATGCCCCAGGCATGGGTCACCTCGACGCCGAACTCGTCGCGGAAGCCGCGGACGATGGCCTCGGGCACCGCCGAGCCGCCGATCACCACCCGCTTCAGGGTCGAGAGCCTGGCCTTCTTCTCGCGCAGTTCGGTGAGCAGCATCTGCCACACCGTCGGCACGGCGGCTGAGAAGGTGACGCCCTCGCTCTCCAGCAGCTCGTGGATAGAGGCGCCGTCCAGCTTGGCGCCCGGCATGACCAGCTTGGCCCCAACCGCCGGCGCCGAGAAGGCGATGCCCCAGGCGTTGGCGTGGAACATCGGCACGACCGGCAGGATGGTGTCCTTGGCCGAGAATCCCATGACGTCGGCGCCGAGCGTGATCAGGGTATGGAGGAAGTTCGAGCGGTGCGAGTAGAGCACGCCCTTCGGATTGCCCGTGGTGCCGGAGGTGTAACAGAGGCCCGCGGCGGTGTTCTCGTCGAAGCCGCCCCACTCGAAGTCGGGCGCGTTTTCCTTCACCAGGGTCTCGAAGCAGATCGCGCCATCGAGCCCCAGGCCGGCCATGTGCGCCTCGTCGGTCATGACGACGACGTGCTTGACGCTGGGCATCCGCGCCCGGTGCTCGATCAGCGTCGGCACGAAGGTCAGATCGGTGAACAGAACCTGATCCTCGGCGTGGTTGATGATGTAGCAGAGCTGGTCGGCGAACAGCCGCGGGTTGAGGGTGTGGCACACCGCGCCCATGCCCATGATCGCGTACCAGGCTTCCAGGTGCCGGCCGGTGTTCCAGGCCAGCGTCGCCACTCGGTCGCCGGGCTGCACGCCCAGCCCCTTCAGGGCGTTGGACAGCCGCTTGGCGCGCTCGTGGGCCTGCGCATAGGTCGTGCGGACGATCGGGCCTTCGATCGAGCGCGAGACGATCTCCACCTCGCCGTGCCACTGCTTGGCATGGTCGAGGATCTTGTCGACCGTCAGCGGCCAGTTCTGCATCAGGCCGAGCATTCAAATCCTCCCACGGCAGGCGTCTTGCGGCCTGACGCGACGTTAGTTTCGTGACCGCCGATAATCAACGGACGCCGCGTCGCGCCAGCCAACCCTGAGCTTGCGCCGCCACCTCGGCCGTAGCGTCTATCCGCGTCCAGGTCACGTTGGTAAGCGCCAGCCGCGCCAACTGGTCGTGCAGCACCTCGTTGTTGGCGTCGGTGGCGTCGCGGGTCCGTGCGGCGACGCGGGCCTCCAGCACCTCGGTCGGCGCATCAAGCCAAGCCCCGTGGAACGGGACGCCGCAAGCCGCCGCCAGCCGCTCGGCCCGGCCGCGCAGGGTGTCGTCGATGAAGGTGGCGTCCAGCACCACCGCCCGGCCCGCCCGCAGCATCGCGCCCGCCTCGGCCAGCAGGGTGTCGTAGACCTTGGCGTAGAAGGCCGGCGTATAGATCTCGCGGTCGAGGCGCTCGGTCGGCCCGGCCTTCACCAGCCGCTTCCGGATCTCGTCGGTGCGCAGGACCACCGCGCCAGGCGAAGCGCCCAGCGACGGCGCCACCGCGCGGGCGAAGGTGGTCTTGCCGGTGCCCGAGGGGCCGCCGACCGCCGCGAGCACCGGAGCCGCCGGCGACAGATGGGCGACGCCCGCCTCCACATAGGCCCGCGCGCCAGCCAGGTCGCCGCCGTGCGCCTGGACATGGGCGCGGACCCCGGCGCGCACCGAGAGCATCAGCGGCAGGGCGGCGAGACCGTCCAGCAGGCCCTCGGGGAAATTCCGCGCCGCCTCGTCCAGATAGGCCGACAGCACGCGCACGCCGGCGTCGCGCCGGCCGCGGAAATCGAGGTCCATCAGCAGGAAGGCCAGGTCGTACTGCACGTCCAGATCCGACAGCAGGTCGTTGAACTCGATGCAGTCGAAGAGGATCGGCCGGCCGGCCTCCACCAGGATGTTGCCCAGGTGCAGGTCGCCATGGCAGCGGCGCGAGAAGCCGCCGGCGGCTCGGGCCCTGAGGCGCGGTTCCTGCCGCGCCAGCTCGGCCGCGGTCAGGGCGATCAGCGTCTCGACCCGCTCGGCGCCCAGCTCGGCCGCGAGCCCGCGCAGCAGCTCGGCGTTGGAGCCGACGGTGAAGGCCAGCGCGCTCCAGCCGCCCTGCGGCCTGAGCTCGGCCGCCGCGTGCAGGCCGGCGATGGTCCGCCCAAGCGCTTCGGCCAGCTCGCCGTCCACGGCCTGCGGCCGCGCCGCCAGCACAGCGTCGTCGGCGAAGCGGCGCATCTCCAGGGCATATTCCAAGGTCTCGCCCGCGCCGTCGAAGGCGAGGCGGCCGTCCGCCTCCCGCGTCACCCGGCGAAGCCGCCGATAGATGTCCGGCGCCGCGGCCTTGTTGAAGGCGAGCTCGCGCTCCAGCGCCCAAAGCCGCTTCGCCGGCGTGGTGAAATCTGCGTAGCCCAGGTCGGCGTGGCGCTTGAGCTTGAACGCCGTCTCGCCGGCCAGGAAGACGTGGGCGCAGGCGGTGTCGACCACGCGGTCGGACTGTGCGGTCAGCCAGGCGATCAGCTCGGCCTCTTCGCCGTCGCTCAAGGGAACAGCCTGCGCGTCGTCCAGCCCTCGCCGGCGCGCTCGAACACCAGCCGCTCGTGCAGGCGGAACGGCCGGTCACGCCAGAATTCGATCGCTTGTGGGCTCAGACGGAAGCCCGACCAGTGCGGCGGCCGGGGGACTTTGCCGAGCCCGAACTTCAGGCCCATCTCGGCGATCCTCTTCTCCAGCGCCAGCCGGTCGGTCAGCGGCCGCGACTGGTCGGAAGCCCAGGCGCCGAGCTGGGCGGGCCGGGCGCGCGTCGCCCAATAGGCGTCGGCCTCCTCAGGGCTCACCGCGGAGATCACGCCGCGCGCCCGCACCTGCCGCCGCAGCGACTTCCAGTGGAACAGCAGCGCGGCCTGCGGATTGGCGGCCAGCTGCCGGCCCTTGGCGCTTTCCAGGTTGGAATAGAAGACGAAGCCCCGCGGATCGGCGTCCTTCAGGAGCACCATCCGCACGTCCGGCAGCCCCGCCGCATCGGCGGTGGCCAACGACATGGCGTTGGCGTCGCCGGGCTCCTTGGCCAGGGCCTCGGTCAGCCAGTCGTTGAACAGCGCGAACGGATCGGCCTCGCTGAGCAGCGGCGGCGGCTCGGCGGTCGCGACCTGCCGGACATAATCGTCTTCGCTGGGCGACGGTGGGATGGGGGCCTTGTCGGTCATTGCGCCGGATATAGCGCTCCGGCTTCAGCGTCGCGAGATTTAACGCGGCATTGACGCTGGACGGCGCAGGCTGCCGACATGGCCGGATCGGCGTCCGAAATGACCCTGAGCGAAGCCCGCGCCCTGCTGGGCGTGAAGGCCTCGGCCAGCGCCGTGGAGATTCGCCAGGCGTTCCGCGCCGCCGCCAAGGCGGCCCACCCGGATCGTTCGGGTGGCGCGGACGAGGCGTTCCGCCGCGTGGTCGCCGCCTACCGCCAGCTGGAGCCGGCCGCGCACAGCCTGGAGCGGGCCCGCGATTCGGAGCCGCTGAAGCCCCGCAGCCGCGCCAGCCAGCTCACGATCACCCCGGTGATGGCCTGGGGCGGCGGCGCGGTGGAGCACACCACCGCCGACGGTCGCACCCTGCGCATCCGCCTGCCGGTCGGCCTGCGCAACGGCGACATCGTCCGCGCCGGCGACGACAAGCTGGAAGTCACCATCCGTGGTCAGGACGGCATGTTGGTGCGCGGCGACGACCTCTGGATCACCGTCACCGTGCCGCCCCGCACCCTGGAGGAAGGCGGCCGGGTCCCGGTCGTCACCCCGATCGGCCGGCGCATCCTGTGGGTCACCAAGAAGGCCGGCGAACGGCGCCTGCTGCGTGCCCCGGGCCTGGGCCTGCCCGCCCGCGGCCGACATCCGGACGGCTGCCTGTTCGTCCGCCTGGCGCCCAAGTTGGGACCCCTCGACTCGGCCGCCCGCACCCTGCTCCGCCGCTTCACCGCCGCCTGGGCCGCGTGAGGGCTGACACGCTCTGGCTGTTTGGCCGCGGCGGCCGCTTCCGCTAGAAGCGGCGGCGATGTCGCACAACAGCTTCGGCCATCTGTTCCGCGTGACCACCTGGGGCGAGAGCCACGGGCCGGCCCTGGGCTGCGTGGTCGACGGCTGCCCGCCCGGCATCCCGCTCACCGAAGCCGACCTCCAACAATTCCTCGACAAGCGCCGCCCCGGCCAGGGCAAGTTCGTCACCCAGCGCCAGGAGCCGGACGCGGTGCGCATCCTCTCCGGTGTTTTCCAGGACGATCGAACGGATGGCCAGGTCACCACCGGCACGCCGATCTCGCTGATCATCGACAACGTGGACCAGCGCAGCCGCGACTACTCCGAGATCGCGACCAGCTTCCGGCCGGGCCATGCCGACTACGCCTATTTCGCCAAGTACGGCGTCCGCGACTATCGCGGCGGCGGCCGCCAGTCCGCGCGCGAGACAGCCGCCCGCGTCGCCGCCGGCGCCATCGCCCGTAAGATCATCCCGCAGGTCAGCTTGCGCGCCGCCGTCGTCCAGATCGGCCCCTACGCCGTCGATCCGGCGCGGGTGGACTGGTCGAGCGTCGAGGACAATCCTTTCTGGTGTCCCGACCCAGCCATGGTCGCCGTCTGGCAAGAGCACCTGGAGACCATCCGCAAGGCGGGCTCCTCCACCGGCGCCATCGTGGCCGTCGAGGCCCACGGTGTCCCGGCCGGCTGGGGCGCGCCGGTCTATGGCAAGCTCGATGCGGAGCTGGCGGGCGCGCTGATGTCGATCAACGCCGCCAAGGGCGTGGAGATTGGCGCGGGATTCGCCGCCGCGGCCCTCTCCGGCGAGGAGAACGCCGACGAAATGCGGGCCGGGAACGACGGCCCGCTGTTTCTCTCCAACCAGGCGGGCGGCGTGCTGGGCGGCATCTCCACCGGCCAGCCGGTCACCGCCCGCGTCGCCTTCAAGCCGACCTCCTCCATCCTCACGCCGCGCCTCAGCCTCAACGAAGCCGGCGAGGAGATCGAGCTGAGGACCAAGGGCCGCCACGACCCCTGCGTCGGCATCCGCGCCGCGCCGGTGGTGGAGGCGATGGTCGCCTGCGTGCTGGCCGACGCCTTTTTGCGGCACCGAGGACAGACCGGCGGCGGCGCCTTCGCGCCTGGGGCGAGTGCCCGCAGCTAGCTCGCTTCCGTAGGCTGAACCACACAAGTTAGGCTTGCAGCCCGATAATCTACTCGTGACAAGGGCTTAGGCGCGACCTCGCGGAAGGCTCTTTTCCGGTTGACCGGACTCGTTACAGACCCGTAATCAGCGCGATCCTCGCCTCTGACGATCGGCCGCCCTTTGCGTTACGACCTGCTCAGGATCCTGCTCGTCGACGACAACCACTACATGCGGGTGCTGTTGGGGGAGATCCTGCGCGCCATCGGCGTCAAGGAACTCTATGAGGCCAACGACGGCGCCGAGGGCCTGCAGGCCATGCGCAACTTCCCGGTCGACGTGGTGATGACCGACCTGTCGATGCAGCCGCTGGACGGCATCGACTTCGTCCGGCTGCTGCGCAACTCGCCGGATAGCCCCAATCCCATGGCCCCGGTGATCATGATCACCGGCCATTCGACCATGCAGCGGGTCGCCGAGGCGCGCGACGCCGGCGTCAACGAGTTCCTGGCCAAGCCGCTCACCGCGCGCGGCGTCATCGAGCGGTTGAGCCAGGTGGTGGAGAACCCGCGCCCCTACGTGCGCACCCAGAACTATTTCGGACCCGACCGCCGCCGCCGCGCCGATCCCAATTTCGCCGGCCCCTGGCGGCGTTCCACCGATACGCAGCAAAAGGCCGCACCGAAGGGCAAGTAGGCCGCCCTAATTCGGCACGCGGGCTCTGACATGATGCGCGCAAGACCTGGGGTTTTCGCATGCGCCTGCCATCCATCGCCCTCCGCACCGCCGCGCTCGCCGCCGTAGCCCTGGGTCTCTCGGGTTGCCTGGCCGCCGCCGTGGTCGGGACCGCCGCGGGCGTCGCGGGCGCAGCCGCCGGCGTGGCCGGCTCCGCCGTGGGCGGGACCGTGCACGTGGGCCACATGGCGGTGAACGCGGCCACGGGGGGCGGCAAGTCCGACAAGTCGGACCAGAAGGGCGACCGCTAGCCGACCACCAGGGCGCAGCTCTCGCCCACCGTCGGCCGCGAGACCACGATCCGCGCCAACCCCGGGAACTCCGGCCTCAGGCGCTCGGCGAAATAGACGCATAACCGCTCCAGGGTCGGGCTTTCCAGCCCGGGCTTGTCGTTCAAAAGGCCGTGGTCGAGCTCGCCGGCGATGCCCTTGAGCGCCCGATCGAGATCGCCCAGGTCAGCCACCCAGCCCACGGGGCCCTGCGCCTCGCCGCGCACCGTCGCCTCGACGCGGAAGGAGTGGCCATGCAGGCGCGTGTAGGGGCTGCCCGCGGGGCCGCCCGGTAGATTGTGCGCCGCGTCAAAGGTCGCGGCCTTGGTGATCTCGAAGATGGCGGGGCTCATGGATGTCCAGTGGGGCGCCGAGCTGTCCCTCAGGCGATGCCCAGATATTTGTGCGTCTGGACGCTTAAACGCCAGCGGGGGTGGGCAAGGCAATAGGCGATGGCCGCCGCGGTGTTGGCCTCGCGCTCGGGCCCATCCATCGGCTGCAGCAGGAAGCGCTCGAAGTTGAGCCCCTCGAACCGCGCCGGATCGACGCCCGGCTGCGGATAGACCAGCTTCAGCTCCTGGCCGGAGGTCTGCACGACGGCCGCATCGGCCTTGGGGCTGACGCAGATCCAGTCGACGCCAGCCGGCGCCGGCAGGGTGCCATTGGTCTCCAGCGCCAGGGCGAAGCCGCGGGCGTGCAGTTCCGCGATCAGCTCATCGTCGAGCTGCAGCAGCGGCTCGCCGCCGGTCAGCACCACCAGCCGGTCGCCCGCACCGCCCCGCCAGGTCCGCTCCACTGCGGCCGCCAAGGCCTCGGCCGTCGCGAACCGGCCGCCACCCGGCCCGTCCATGCCCACGAAGTCCGTGTCGCAGAAGCTGCAGACGGCGCTCGCCCGATCCTGCTCACGTCCGGACCATAGATTGCAGCCGGCGAAGCGGCAGAACACCGCCGCCCGCCCCGCCTGGCCGCCCTCGCCCTGCAACGTCAGGAAGATTTCTTTCACAGCATAGCTCATGCGCTGATCGCCGGCCGCCCCTCGGCGACCCAGGCCTCCCAGCCCTTGGCCCGCAGCTCGCAGGCCGGACAGGTCCCGCAGCCGTGGCCCCAGGCGTGCAGTTCGCCGCGCTCGCCGAGATAGCAGGTGTGGCTGTCGGCCAGGACGATCTCCACCAGCGGATCGCCGCCCAGACCCTTCGCGAGGCTCCAGGTGTCGGCCTTGGTGAGCCGCATCAGCGGTGTCTCTACCCGGAAATCCTGGGCCATGCCGAGGTTGAGCGCGGCCTGCATGGCGTCCAGCGTATCGCGCCGGCAGTCCGGATAGCCGGAGAAGTCGGTCTCGCACATGCCGCCCACCAGCGCACTCAAGCCGCGCCGGTCGGCCAGGGCCGCCGCGTAGGTGAGGAACACCAGGTTGCGTCCCGGCACGAAGGTCGACGGCAGGCCCTTCTCGCCCATCTCGATCGCGCGCTCGCTGGTCAGGGCCGAGGTTCCCACCTGGCCGAAGCCGCGGATGTCCAGCATGTGGTCGCGCCCGAGCCGCGCGGCCCAGGCCGGAAAGCGCTCGGCGATCTTCGCCCGCACGGTCTGGCGCGCCTCGAGCTCGACGGCGTGCCGCTGGCCATAGTCGAAGCCGACGGTTTCGACCCGCGGATAGCGGTCCAGCGCCCAGGCCAGGCAGACGGTGGAATCCTGCCCCCCGGAGAACAGCACGAGCGCGGCGTCGGTCATGCGCGCCCATATGCGCGTTCGAGGCCGAAATCGGAAGTCGCGGGCGAGCCTGTGCAACCACCGGGAGCGATCCCAGTAATCGTGGCGGCTCATCTGACAATTTGGCCTGTGTCGTCAATTATGGCCGGAATTGGGACAACATACCGCCGTTCGGTTTTCGCCGTTCTCGAGAAAAGCGGTGTATTTGGGTCACACGGACGACATAGAACGGCCCCAAGCGAGCGCCGCGCGCCATAAGTTATCAGCGTCCAGTTGACCGCCGGGGCCGGCGCGACTGAGGTCCGTCCCCCGGGCGCCTCCCCGCGTCCGATCCATCACATGCACACCACACACGGCCCGGCGGCCAACACCGCGGCGCCGCTGGAGAACCTCATGTCGCCAATTTCCCCGCGGCTGCGGACGCTGCTCGCCCTGAGCGCGTCGAGCCTCGCCCTCACCGCCCTCGCCCAGCCCGCCTTCGCCCAGGCCGCCGCGCCGGCCCCCGCCGCCCGGCCGCCGGTCAACCAGGTCGAGGAACTGGTGATCACCGCCGAGAAGCGCGAGCAATCGCTGCAGGACGTGCCGGTCGCCGTCACCGCCTTCACCTCGGCCAAGCGCGACATCGTCGGGATCACCAGCATCCAGGACTTCGTGAACTTCACGCCGGGCATGAACTACTCCGGCACCGACCGGGTCAGCCTGCGCGGCGCCGGGCGCAACACCTTCTACATCGGCAACGACCCGGGCGTGGCCGAGTACACCGACGGCTTCTACTCCGCCTCGTCGTCCGAGCTGTTCAAGAGCCCGCTGTTCACCCAGCGCACCGAGATCCTGCGCGGGCCCCAGGGCACCCTCTACGGCCGCAACTCCATGGGCGGGGCGATCAACGTCATCTCCCAGCGGCCGGCCAAGGACTTCTCCGGCGAGGTGCGCGGCCTCTACGGCAACTTCGGCCACTGGCGCACTGAAGGCGAGGTCTCGATCCCGCTCGCCGACAACCTGCGCATCAAGCTCGGCGGCTCCCAGGAGAAGGCCGACGGCTTCATCAAGAATATCGGCTCCGGCAACAGCGGCGGCTCGATCAACCGCACCTATTTCGAGGGTCAGCTCGAGGCCGAGCTCGGCGACAAGACCAGCATCTGGCTGCGCTACAGCCGCTCCAGCTGGGACGACACCACCGGCGTCGGCGACCGCTGGTCGAACCAGATCAGCCCCTACGACACCGCCCTGCCGTTCGGCCCGATCGGCCAGCTGGTGACCAATCCGCAGTACGGCTACGCCACGCCCAATCCCGGCGTCAGCAACCCCTATGTCCAGAACACCAACCGCAACGGCTACGGCCAGTTGCGCGGCAACCACCTGATCACCTTCCAGGTCACTCACGACCTGGGTTTCGCCGACCTCAAGTACATCGGCGGCTTCCAGCAATATAACTACCAGACCGGCGGGGACTACGACTCCACCAGCCGCACGGACCCGATCACCGTGGCGGGCGTGCCCGGGATCTTCGTGGACTACACGACCGATTTCAACGAGCACAAAAAGTACTTCTCGAACGAGATCAACCTGACCTCGAAGGGCGCCGGCCCGCTGCAGTGGATCCTGGGTCTCTACCAATACCACGAGACCTACGCCCAGCAGATCCAGCTCGGCGACCCGCAGCAGGCGCAACTCGCCGCCCCGCTGTATTTCGGCGGCATCAATCCCGCCACCGGCCAGCCGATCCTCGCCCCGGCCGCGGCCAACCCGTCGCGGAATTTCGTCGACCAGCAGGCGACGCTGACCTCCGACGCCTGGGCGGTGTTCGGCCAGGCCACCTACAAGTTCGCCGACGACTGGTCGGTCACCGGCGGCCTGCGCTACACCAAGGACCGGAAGTCCGGCGACGAGAGCCAGCGGCTGGTCCTGTTCTCCCCCGCTGGTCCGTTCGGCCCGGCGCTCGGCGGCCGCTTCGCGTTCGACGTCTCCTCGGACATGGATCCGACAACGCCCGGCGTGCAGAACTTCCGCCACCTGTCCGACAGCTGGGGCGCGGCCACCGGCACCCTGAACGTCGACTGGACGCCGGACCACGACACGCTCGTCTACGGCAAGTATTCCCGAGGCTATAAGTCGGGCGGCTTCCTGCTGGGCACCCTGTCGCCGGTTCCGGAGGCCAAGCAGGAGAGCGTCGACGCCTTCGAGATCGGCGCGAAGAAGACCTTCGCCCGCACCCTGCAGGTCAACGCCTCGGCCTTCTACAACGACTACAAGAACCTGCAGCTCAACGTGTCGCAGCTCAACGCGGCCCACACCGCCACGGCCAGCGACTTCGTCAACGTGGACGCCCGCGCCTACGGCCTCGAGCTGGAAGCCATCTGGCAGCCCATCCGCAATCTGCAGTTCAACGCCAGCTACGGCTACCTGAACACCCGGATCACCAAGGGTTGCTGCTTCTTCGACCCTGCGGACCCCTCCGCCCTGTTGCCGGGCGCCAAGCCGGTCGGCACGGCCACCGTGGTCAACGGCGTCGCCATCGTCAGCCAGAACATCGAAGGCTCGCCGCTCTATCAGTCGCCGAAGAACAAGTTCGCCTTCAACGGCAACTACACCTTCGACTTCGATCCGGGCTCGCTGGTGCTCTCGGCCACCTACACCTGGACCGACAAGACCATCTACCAGCCGTTCGGCAACGACGCGGCCTTCCAGGTGCCCGCCTACGGCACCGCGGACTTCCGGGCGATCTGGAACGACGCCCAGAAGCGCTACGCGGCGATCGTCTTCGTCAAGAACGCCTTCGACAAGGTGGGCTACACCTCCACCGGCTCGACCAACCCGACGGCGACCTTCGGCCTCGGCGCCTCGGGCCTGACTCAGAACGGCGTAGCGATCACCCGCGGCCTGATCCAGCCCCGTACCTACGGGTTGGAGCTGCAGTACCGCTTCTAGCGAACACGGCGCTTCCTCCCAGCGCCAGCCTCGGGCGGCGGACCCACGGGTCCGCCGCCTTTCTTTTTTTTAGCTTTCGACGGCCGGCAGGCGTCAGGCCGCCGACTTAACCTCTCCGCAAGCGCTGGCGGCCATAGTGCCGGCCCAAAGGCCCGGAAGTCGGTTCGTCACGTCCATGTCCCTGCCGGATTTCATCTTCGACCGCGTGACCGCGGATATCCGGCAGCAGATGGCGGGCATCGCCGCGCTCACCGATCAATTGGCCCGCCAGCGGCTGACCCCCGACGCCCAGGCCTGCGTCTCCGGCATCTCCGAGGCCGCCGACGCCGTCCAGCGCGTGCTCACCGCCGCCCTCGACCTGCGCCAGGTGGCCACCGACGGCTTGCGGCTGGAAGCCGAGCCGGTGCGGCTGCGGGACCTGATGGACGAAGTTCAGGATCATTGGCGGGCCGCCGCGGCCATGGCCGGGGTGACCCTGCTGGTCTCCTACGACGGCGACCCGGACGCCGCGGTCGTTTCCGATCACGTCCGCCTGCGGCAGGTGTTCGACGGCTTCATCGGCGAAGCGGTCGGCGGCGCCCGACGCGGCGCGGTGGAGGCCAGCCTGAAGGCCGAGGCCGCGGGCCCCGGCCTGCGCATTGAGGGCCGCGTCCGCGGCGCCCGCGATCCCACCTGGCACGCCCAGGAACTCGAGGCCCGGGTCCGTGACGTCGCCGCCCAGTTCGGCCTGGAGGTGGCGCTAGGCGTGCTGCTCGCCCGCCAAATCGTCGAGGACCTAGGCGGCCGGCTCACCGACGAGACCAATCCCGGCGCCGGCCACACCGTGCTCTTCGCGATGGACCTGGCCAAGGCCGCCGCAGCGCCCGAGCCGGTGCGCGCCACCACCAGCCGCTCGGCCCATGTGCTGGTGGTCGACGACAACGCCACCAACCGCATGGTGGCCCAGGCGCTGTGCGAGATGTTCGATTGCACCTGCGAGGCCGCCAGTGACGGCCTGGAGGCGGTCGAGGCCGCCAAGGCGGGCCGCTTCGACCTGATCCTCATGGACATCAAGATGCCGGGCATGGACGGCGTCACCGCCGCCCGCGCCATCCGCGCCCTGCCCGGCCCGGCCGGTGACGTCCCGATCGTCGCCCTCACCGCCAACGCCGACCCCGACGACGCCGCCGGCTACTTAGCGGCTGGCATGGACGGCGTCGTCGAAAAGCCAATGAAGCCGGAGCACCTCCTGGCGGTCCTGCAGCAGGCGCTCAGCGGCATGGGCGACGAGGCTGCGGTGGCCTGAGGCGATCGCGGCCTCCCCAGGCTCTCGTCGGCCTCACTAATCCTGCAAAGCCGGGGCGCTGACCATGGAAAAGCTCGCCCGGGGTTCTACGGCGCGGCGCGGCCGCGCATGAAGTGCAGCACGATCATCACCACCGCGATAACCAGAAGCAGGTGAATGACGGCCGACGTCACGTGGAAGGCGAGGAACCCCGCCAGCCACAGGATGACCAGCACGGCGGCGATAATGGCGAACATTGTCTTGTCTCTCAGCAGCGCCCGGAGGGGCAACCGCCTCCCAATGCGCCCGCCAAAGTGAAGGTTCCCGGGACCCGCCGGGACCGCCCCCGGCCCGGCCAATGCTTAGCTAAAGGTCCCGCCCCGTCTCGGCGGCCTGAGCGATCGGCCCCGGGGGTGACAAGGTGACGCTTGGACGGCGGCCCGGAAGCCTTGCCATAAGGGCGCGGAGGGCCTGCAGTGCACAGCAGGGGCCGGGACGGCGGCCAGGGGACAATCGCCCGCTTCAGCGACCTCACCTCACAGAAGAGCCGGCTCCGCCGCCGGTAGAGAACGCGGCTCCCCAGGCCTTGGCTGAACCTTGTGCGGTCTCGCGCGCTACAGCTTGGCTATTCCAGGAGAGACCGATGAATTTCCGACACGCAGTTCTCGCTGCCGCCGCCGCGCTTGCGCTGGCGGCCTGCTCCCAGAAGACGGGCGACCACGCCGCGGCTGCGGCCAACCAGGCCGGGGCCGCCACGGCGTCAGCCGCCAACGACACGGCCGCCAACGCCAACGCGGCGGCCGCCAATACCGCCACGGCGGTCGGCAATGCAGCGGACAACACCAAAGCGGCGGTCGGGAATGCGGCCGACAACACCAAGGCGGCGGCCAAGAAGGCCGGTCGCAAGGCCGACGCCGCCGCCGACGCCGCCGCAAAAACCCCCTGACATCAGGCCGGGCGCGCCTCGGGGCGAGGCTACGGCTTTGCGCAGATGCTCTCCGCCAGCATCAACCGAGGCGTCCTTGCGCCGTTGGATGCGGGGGCATGCAGGGTAGCCGGATGCATGAGCACCACGTCGCCCGGTTGGCCGGTAATCCCGCCGATGCTCAGGTCTACGCCGCCAGGTCCGCCCCCACTCGTTGCAGGCGCAACAATTTTGCGGCGAGAGGACCTATTGCGCGGCTGGCCGCAATGACCTAGGTCGCGGAGCTTCGTTTCGGGGGAGAATATGGCCCAGGCCAAGCCCACGCCCGCCTTGCCGTCGCTGGAGGAGGTCCGCGCGCGCATCGATGCGATCGACGCTGAGCTCCTGCGCCTGGTGGACGAGCGCGCGGGCCTGTCCAGCGCCGTGGTCGCCGCCAAGGCCGCGGCCGGCGACGCGGGGCGCTTTGGCCTGCGCCCCGGGCGCGAAGCCCAGCTGCTGCGCAAGCTGCTCAGCCATCCCCGTGGCTCGGCCTCGGCCTCGCTGATCGTGCGCATCTGGCGCGAGCTGATGGGCGCGAGCCTGGCAGCGCAGGGCCCTTTCCACCTCGAGGTCTGGGGCGGCAAGGATGTCGCGCGGTCCATCGAGCTCGCTCGCCTGCGGTTCGGCGCGGCGCCGGTGTTGCGCACACTGGCCAAGCCCGAGGAGGCGCTGGCCGCGGCCAAGACGCCAGGCGGCGTCGCGGTCTGCGCGCTCACAGCCGACAGCGCCTGGTGGGGCCGCCTGCTCGCCGAGCCGCAGCTGAAGGTGTTCGCGGCGCTCCCCTGCCTCGCCGCCTGGGGTCCGATGGCGGCGCTGGCCGTCGCGCAGGTCGAGGTGGAGCCCACCGGCGACGACCGCACCTATTGGGTCACCGACGCGGCCCAGCCGGGCCCAGACATCGAGGAAGCGCTCAGCCGCGACGGCGTCGCCGCGACCCTGCTGGTCCAGGCCGGCGGCCTGAAACTCTTCGTGCTCGCGGGCTTCTATCAGGCCAGCGATCCGCGCCTGGCCCGCGCGCCCGGCGGACTTTCCGGCGTGATCGGGGCTGCGCCGGGGCCCTTGGACGTGTAAGAGGCTCAGCCTCTCGGACCCCTCGGGGCCGCCCATCGAAACCATTTCGGTATGTCTGAAGTCTCGTCCGATACCGTCGTCGCGATCGATCGCACGGCCGCCGACCACCCGATCCCCAAGCCCGGCATCCTGGATATCCACGCCTATGTGCCCGGCAAGGCCAAGGCCGAGGGCGTCGCCGAGCCGATCAAGCTGTCGGCCAACGAGAACGCCCTCGGCTCCAGCCCCAAGGCGCAGGCCGCCTACGCCGCCGCGGCCGGCCAGCTCAACCTCTATCCTGATCCCAAGGCGGGCATCGTGCGCACCGCGATCGCCGAGCGCTTCAAGCTGGAGCCGGAGCGGCTGATCTTCGGCTGCGGCTCGGGCGAAGTGTTCCAGCTGCTCAGCCAGACCTTCCTCGAGCCCGGCGACAACATGGTTCAGGGCGAGTTCGGCTTCGCCGCCTTCGCCATCGGCGCCCGGGCCGCCGGCGGCGAGGTGAAGTTCGCCAAGGAGCCCGGCTATCGCATCGACGTGGACGAGCTCCTGGCCTGCGTCGACGACCGGACCCGGCTGGTGTTCCTGGCTAACCCCGGCAACCCCACGGGCACCTGGATCCCGTTCTCCGAGGTCCGCCGGCTGCACGAGGCCCTGCCCCCCTCCATCGTCCTGATCCTGGACGGCGCCTACGGCGAGTTCGCGCTGGACCCCGGTTTCAACGACGGGCTGGAGCTGGCCCGGCGCTCGTCCAACATCGTCGTCACCCACACCTTCTCCAAGCTGCACGGCCTGGCCGGCCTCAGGATCGGCTGGGGCTACGCGCCCACAGCCATCGTCGAGGCCGTCGAGCGCATCCGCCTGCCCTTCAACACCTCGGTTCCAGCCCAGCTGGCGGCGGTGGCCGCGCTCGGCGACGAGGATTTCCAGCGCGCCTCCATCGACCTCGTCGAGCAGTGGCGGCCCTGGCTCACCCAGCAGCTCGGCGGCGTGGGCCTGGAGGTGGTCAGCCCGTCGGCCACCAACTTCCTGCTGGTCGGCTTCCCCAAGGCGCCGGGCCGCACGGCGACCGAGGCCGAGGCGTTCCTGGCCAGCCGCGGCCTGCTGGTGCGCGGCGTCGCCCTGTACGGCCTGCCGGACCACCTGCGCGTCACCGTCGGCCTGGAGGCGCAGAACCGCGCGCTCGTCGACGCCCTCGCCGACTTCATGCAGGGCGCCTGAGGCATGGCCGAGGTGCTCTTCCCGAAGATGGCGGTGGTCGGCTGCGGCCTGATCGGCGCCTCGGTGATCCTCGCCGCGCGGGCCGCTGGCGTGGTGGGCGAGATCGCCGTGGCCGACGCTTCCGAGACCGCCCGCGAGCGGATCGCGGCGCTGGGCCTCGCCGACCACCTGACCGCCGACGTCGCCGAGGCGGTGGAGAGCGCCGACCTCGTGGTCCTCGCCGTCCCCGTCATGGCCATGGGCGAGGCGGCCCGCGCCGCCGCCCCGGCCCTGAAGCCCGGCGCCACCCTCACCGACACCGGCTCGGTGAAGGGTTCGGTCGCCGAGGCCCTGGCCGAAGCCGCGCCGCCCGGCGTGTTCGTCGTTCCCGGACACCCGATCGCCGGCACCGAGCAGTCCGGCCCCGACGCCGGCTTCGCCGAGCTCTTCCACAACCGCTGGGTCATCCTCACCCCGCAGAAGCGCGACGACGATCCCTATCTCGAGGCCGTGCAGCGACTGGCCGACTTCTGGAAGGCGCTGGGCGCCTCGGTCGATCGGATGGACGCCGCCCACCACGACCTCGTCCTGGCCGTCACCAGCCACCTGCCCCACCTGATCGCCTACAACATCGTGGGCACCGCCGCCGACCTGGAGGAGGTCACCCGGGCCGAGGTGATGAAGTATTCGGCCGGCGGCTTCCGCGACTTCACCCGCATCGCGGCCTCGGACCCGACCATGTGGCGCGATGTCTTCCTGACCAACCGCGACGCGGTGCTGGAGATCCTCGGCCGCTTCACGGAGGACCTGCAGGCGCTGTCGCGGGCCATCCGCTGGGGGGAAGGCGACAAGCTGTTCGAGCTGTTCACCCGCACCCGCGAGATCCGCCGCGGCATCGTCGCCGCCGGCCAGGAGAGTCCCGAGCCGAACTTCGGCCGCGACCACCGGCGCCCTGACAAGACGGCCTGACACCGGGCCGCAACAAAAGCGCAAAGCTCATCGTGCTTGATGCGGCGCGGCGGCGCCGGGCACGGGTATAGGCTGCTTCATCGGGAGACGACCGACCATGGGCCGGGCGGACCATCGCGCATTCGAGGAGCTGGCCAAGTCCCCTGGGGACGGGGCCTGCGCCCGCGCGCTCGCCGCGGCGGTCAAGGCGCGCGGCGATCCGACCGACCTCGAAGCCCTGGCGGCGCTGTGGCTGAACGCCGCCGCGGCCGCGCCGGAGCGGCTGCCGGCGATCTACGACGGCGTGGCCGCGGGCTGGCTCGGCCAGAAGCCGCGCGCGCCGGCCATCGTCCTGCCCGACGCGCCCGCCGAGCCGATCCCGCGCGGCTTCTGGCAGGCGTTCTGGGCGCTGCTGGCCGAGGCGCCGGGCAGTCTCGGGGCCGGCGGCGTCACCGTCCGCACGGCCGCCCTGCTGGACGAGCTCGCCCCCGGCGTCAGCCTGCGGGTGGGCGCCGCCTCCCTGGCCTATCCCGGCTGCGCGGCCGCGGTGGCGCAGGGCTATCCGCAGCGCTTCACCCTGGAGGCGCTGGCCCGCTGCCCGAAGGGTTCGCTCGGCGGTGAGTTCCACGACCTGATCGTCGACAACGGCTTCGACCTGGAGGTGCTCGACCGCGAAGCCCTGGGCCTCGCCGATGCGCCGCCTCCGCACAACTACCTCAACGCCCGCATCCTGCAGTGTCACGACCTCTGGCACCTGGCCGCGGGCTACCGCACCACCGGCCTGCACGAGGTGGCGATCTCCGGCTTCCAGGCCGGCCAGTTCGGCCACCACTATTCGGCGATGTTCCTCGGCATGGTGCTGGCCCGCGCCGCCTTCGAGCGGCCGGAGGCGGCGCCGATCTTCCTGGACACCGTCACCACCGCCTGGACGCACGGCCGCGAGAGTCCGCCGCTGCTGGGCGTCGACTGGGAGGCGCTCTGGGACCGGCCGGCAGAGGAGGTCCGCGCCCGGGTCGGCCTGACGCCCTACGCCTCGCCCTACCCGGCCGACCTCTTCGAGCAGCTTGCCGCCGCCTGATCCTTGACCGATGCTGCCGGCGCCATGGCCGACACCGTCACCGTCACCGCCCAGCACCGCTACGCCGCCCCGCCCGAGACGGTGTTCGACGCCTGGCTCGACCCGGCGCTGGCGCGGCGCTTCGCCTTCGCCACCCCCGACGGCGAGATGATCGTGGCGGAGATCGACCCGCGGGTCGGCGGCAAGTTCAACTTCACCGATCGGCGTCCGGACATGGGCGATGTCGCGCACGTGGGGGAATATCTGGAGATCGACCGGCCGCGGCGGCTGAAGTTCAGCTTCGGCGTGCCGCAGCTCGACCCGGCGTTCACGACTGTCACCCTGGACTTCAAGGCGGTGGGCGGCGGGACCGAGCTGACGCTGACCCACGAGGGCGTGGCGGCGGAGTGGGCGGAGGGGACGCCGAAGGGCTGGGCGATGATCCTCGGCAGCCTGGAGCGGGTGGTGGGCTGAGGCATCGGACCAGTGTCTCACGAGGTCCGCGGATTCCCGGCAAACCTGCCGTTCACGATTTGTTTCTATCGGGACACCGCTCAGGCGCCGGATAGGAATGCCGCCACGCCCTCGATCGCCTCGACCAGGCTGACGCGCTGCAG
>JAQGIX010000198.1 GCA_028290925.1 Phenylobacterium sp.
AACCGCAAGGGGGTGACCATCGTGCTCACCACCCACTACCTGGAAGAGGCCCAGGAGCTCTGCGACCAGATCGCCATCATCAACCGCGGCCAGGTGGTGGCCTGCGAATCGACCACCTCGCTGCTGCGCCGCATGGACACCCGCAAGGTGCTGGTGACGCCGGAGGAGCCGGTGACCGCCGCCCCGGCCCTGCCCGGCTTCGACACCCAGCTGATCAGCTCCGGCGGCTTCTCGGTGACCTACCGCACCGGCCAGTCGAGCGTCGAGCAGGTGCTGGCCGCGATCCGCAAGGCCGGCCTGCACATCAAGGACATCTCCACCGAGGACCCTGACCTCGAGGACGTGTTCATGTCGCTGACCTATTCGGCGGAGCCGGCGGGGGCCTAGACCGGCGCCACCTCGGCGCCGAACGCCGCCACGTCGTCGATCAGGCTGGCGGCGGCCGCGGCCACCAGTTCGCCGCCCTTCTCGGGGCTGGCCTGGCCCGGATCGGAGCCCATGCGGCCGTCCGGATAGCGGGCGCGGAAGTCCTTGGCCTCGCGGATCGGGCCGGTGGGGGCGATCTGCGGCGCGTAGTTCGCGGACTTGATGGCGTCCGGATAGGCCCACTGGGTGACGGCGATTTCGGACGGCGTGGCGTGGCTGCCGTGACCGGTGGGGAACTGGCGGGTGGCGATGCCCATGACGCCCTTCAGCTCCCACCAGTTCTTGAGCTTGCAGGCGAAGCCGCGGTTGGTCTCGCGGAAGGTGGCCTCGGCGTAGAGCTCGGAGAAGGCCGCCTCGATGGTGGCGACGTTGCCGCCGTGGCCGTTCAGGAAATACATCCGCTCGAAGCCGGCCAAGCCCAGGGATCGGCACCAGTCGCCGATCGCCGCCATGAACGTCGAGGGCCGGAGCGCTATGGTGCCG
This sequence comes from Phenylobacterium sp., assembly GCA_028290925.1. Lineage (GTDB taxonomy): Bacteria > Pseudomonadota > Alphaproteobacteria > Caulobacterales > Caulobacteraceae > Phenylobacterium. Next base: position 910 of record JAQGIX010000198.1, read on the forward strand.
GGAAAGCCCAGGTGGTGCTGCGCCATGCCGATGTTGAAGGTCGGCGCCACCAGCAGGTCCGGCGCCATCTTCTGCGCCTCGTGGGCGATGATCTCCGGGCACAGCCAGTCGGTGCCCAGGAGGCCCGTCGGGCCGTGTTGCTCGTTGGAGCCGATCGGGATCACGACCGTCTTCGAGCGCTTCAGATAGTCCTCGATCTCCATCCAGGTGGAGAGGTGCAGCAGCATGGCGTTCGGTCCTCAGGCCTTGAGTCCGCCATATCCCATCCCCTTCCGAAAGAGGAGCGTCATGGCTTCGTCTTGGGCTCCGCGCCGACCTCGATGGTCAGGTCCGCGGCAGGCATGCCCACCAGCCGCCAGCCCGGGGCCTCGCGGGCGAAGGTCAGCAGGCATTTCTGCTGCGGCGTCAGGTCGTGCAGGCAGACCCGGGTCTTATCGAGCGTCTTCAGCAGGGCGGAGACCTGGGCGGGCGAGGGCGCGCCGGCCAGCGGCGCCTGGGCGCCGGCCTGCACCAGCTTGAAGGCCTGCGGGCCGATCATCCGGTCGAGCGCGAAATCGGAGGGTCCGCCGACATCCAGGCCGTTGGCGCGGGCGACGCCGATCATCTGCTGGCGCAGGTCGGCGCGCAACGCCGGCCGGTCGAGGTAGGCTTCGAAGGCCTTGGGGTCGCCCGCCTGGACCGCGGCCAGGAACGCCTGGACCGCGCCGCCGGCGTCCGCCTCCGGCCGCTTCGCGCATCCCTGCGCCGTCATCACCAGAGCGCACAGCGCCGCCGCCCGAAGCCATCGAACCATGCGCCGGACCATGGCGGCGCCCGCCCGGGCCTGCAAGCGCGCGACCGCTGTAAATCGCGCGTCAAAAAGGGCCGCGTCAGTGGCGTTTGATGGGCGGCTTCCCAGGGCGCGGCTTGCACCGGCCCCCTCGCTCCGCATACTGCTCGGGCAAGAGGTTTCCCGTAGGGAGTACGGACCGTGTCGGACGAGGTTTTCCCGGTGCCCGAGGCTTGGGCCAAGCGGGCCCACATGGACGCCGCGGGTTACGAGGCCGCCTGCCGCCGCGTCGAAGAGGATCCCAAGGGCTACTGGACCGACGTGGCGAAGCGCCTCGACTGGATCAGGTTCCCCACCGAGATCAAGGACGTCTCCTTCGACAAGGACGACTTCCACATCGACTGGTACGCCGACGGGGTGCTGAACGTCTCGGTCAACTGCGTGGACCGCCACCTCGCCACGCGCCGCGACCAGGTGGCGCTGATCTGGGAAAGCGACGACGGCCAGACCTACGATGCGCTGACCTACGGCCAGCTGCACGCCGAGGTCTGCCGCATGGCCAATGTGCTGAAGGCCCGGGGCGTCCAGAAGGGTGACCGGGTCACCATCTACCTGCCGATGATCCCGGCGGCGGCGGTGGCCATGCTGGCCTGCGCCCGCATCGGGGCCGTGCATTCGGTGGTGTTCGGCGGCTTCTCGCCCGACAGCCTCTCCGGCCGCATCCAGGACTGCGCCTCGAAGATCGTCATCACCGCCGACGAGGGCCTGCGCGGCGGCAAGATCGTGCCGCTCAAGCTTAACGTGGACGAGGCGCTGGCGTCCTGCCCCGATGTCAGCGCCGTCATCGTCGTGCGCCGCACCCGCGCCGACGTGCCGATGCAGGCCGGCCGCGACGCCTACTATGCGGACCTCAAGGCCAACGTCCCGGACGACTGCGATCCGGAGCCGATGAACGCCGAGGATCCGCTGTTCATCCTCTACACCTCCGGCTCGACGGGGAAGCCGAAGGGCGTGCTGCACACCACCGGCGGCTACCTGGCCTG
>JAQGIX010000200.1 GCA_028290925.1 Phenylobacterium sp.
CGCGGCGCTGGTCGCCCTGCGGCGAGCCGCAAACCCCTGAGTGTCATCCCGGCTTTGGCGCAGCCAAAGACCGGAACCCGTGGGCGCCACCCCGCGATAGACGCGGCGGCGGCCTCGCGCCACGTCCTGCAGCATCGACGTTGATGGATCCCGGACAGCCGCTGCGCGGCTTCCGGGATGACACCAGAAACTACTTCTTCGCCGGCGCCTTCTTGGCGGCGGGCTTCTTCGCGGCGGGCTTCTTGGCCGCCGGTTTCCTAGCCGCCGGGGCCTTCTTCGCCGCCGCGGGCTTGGCCGCGGGTTTCTTCGCCGCGACCTGCTTGGCAGCCGGCTTCTTCGCGGCGGGCTTTTTCGCCGCCGGCGCCTTCTTCGCCGCCGCCGGCTTGGCGGCCGGCTTCTTGGCCGGAGCCTTCTTGGCCGCAGGCTTCTTGGCGGCGGCGGGCGTCTTGGCCGCGGCGGGCTTGGCGGCAGGCGCCTTGGCCGCAGTCGTCCCGGCCCCAGTCTTCCTGGCCCCAGTCTTCTTCGCCGCCGGCTTCTTCGCGGCAGTCTTCTTGGCGGCCGGGGTCGGGGCGGCGGCGGCCATCACCGGCGTCGTCGGCGCGGCGGTCATCGGTTTCAGCGGTGTGGCCGGAACGGCCTTCGGCGGTTCGGCAGGCATTGGCGCAACGCGCCCGGTGAGGGCGTCGAAGGCCTTCATGAAGATGTTTCGCATCTCGTCGGTCTCCATCAGGATTTCGTGGAAGGCGCCGGGGACAGTGATGAACTTTCCCTGCGGCAGGTGGCGGGCGGCCTTTTGCTGGGCGGTGTTGTCGACCAGCTTGTCGTCTTCGGCCGAGACGATGATCACCGGGACGGTGATGTGGGAGAGGCGCTCAGGCCGGGCCAGTTCGGCGGTGGCCTTGAGCGCGAAATCGAGCCAGCTCCAGGTGGGCGCCCCCAGCGCCAGCTTGGGCTCGGCCTTGAGCTGGGCGGCGGCCCGGGCGTAGCGGCGCCGGTCGTGCGTCAGGACGTTGGTCTCGAAGACGTCGTCGAACGGCTTGCCCGGATCGTTCAGCACATAGTGGCGGCCACGGCCGAACAGCGTCGAGACCCGCACCAGCAGGCCCACGGTCGCCGCCGAGCGGCCGCCGGTCTGCACGCCGAGCATGGGCGCCGACAGCATCGCGCCGGCGAACCGGTCCTCGCCCTGGGCCATGGCCAGCAGCGTCAGGCAGCCGCCCATGGAGTGGCCTACCGCCACCCAGGGCTTGGGCAGCCGGTCGGCGTAGGTATCCAGGAGGATGCGGAAGTCTTCGGTGAAGGCCTTGGCGCCGTCGGCATGGCCCTTCAGCGGATCGGCCAGCGCGCGGACCGAAAGGCCCTGGCCGCGCCAGTCGTGGGCTAGCACCACGAAGCCGCGGCCCAGGAAGTCTTGGATCACCTCGAAATATTTCTCGATCGGTTCGGTGCGGCCGCCGGACAGCACCACCGAGCCGCGGGCGCGGCCCTTCGGCTTGAACAGCGCCGCCCGCAGCCGCGCGCCGGCGGCTCCGGCGATCCAGGCCGCCTGAGCGCCATCGGGGATCGGCGCGTCGGGCGTCGCGATCAGGGGCGCGGCCTCGGCCATCAGTCGCGGGCCTTCTCGAAGATCGCCTGGATCCTCGGCTGCAGCTGCATGGCGAGGCTCATGTCGGAGAGCTTCAGCCGTCCGCTCATCATCGCCCGCACCGGATCCAGCTCGCCCTTGCCCAGGGCCTCGAGGTCGCGCTTGGCGAGGGTGACGGTCAGGTCGGCGGGCTTGTCGTCATTGGTGACCGCGGCGCCGGCGATATGGATGACGCCCTCGCCCTTCAGGTCGAGCTTGACGCTCTTTCCCATCGCCGGATCCGACGCGGCGGCGCGGCGGATACGATCCGTCAGCTCCTCCAACGTCGCCATGGCCCCAACTCTCTCCCGACTCACTGGGCAGCTTCACCTCAGGCGCGAGTGAAGTAAACCGTTAGGCGTGGGCGGAACCGGGTTTGACGAACCGTAGCGTCATTCGGTCGCTCTCGCCGATGCGATCGTATTTCGAATGGTCGAACGCCGGGTTGGGCGCCTGGCCGGGGGCTGAAGAGCGGCGCACCGGCGGCAGGGTCCAGACCCCGAACGGATGGTCCCTGCTGTCTTGCGGATTGGCGTTGATCTCGCTCGCGGCGTCGAGCGTGAAGCCGGCCTCCTGGGCGAGCTTCACCACATAGGCCTGCTGCACATAGCCGTTGGCCGCCAGGGGATCGGGCACGCCGGCCGGATCGGCGCGGTGCTCCTCGACGCCCAGCACCCCGCCCGGCTTCAGCGCCGCATAGGCGTCCCGGAAGGCCTTCTCGGCGACGCCCGCCGCCATCCAGTCGTGCAGGTTGCGCAGGAAGAGCACGAGGTCGGCCGAGCCCGCCGGCGCCACCGCGCCGCTGCCCGGCCCGAAGGCGGTGATCTCCACCTTGCCATAGAGCTTGGGATCGGCGGCGAGCCGGGCGCGATAGGCGTCCACCACCTCGCGAGCCGCGGTGTTGGCCGGGTCGGTGGACTCCAGATTGGCGGCGTAGAGCTTGCCGCCGCCCGCCGCCAGATAGGGCGCCAGGATGTCGGTGTACCAGCCGGCGCCGGGCCAGAACTCGACCACCGTCTCGCCGGGCTTCAGCCCCCAGAACCTCAGGCTCGCCACGGGATGGCGCCACCTGTCGCGGGCCTTGTCGGCGGGCGAGCGCCAGGCGCCGGCGACGGCGTCCTCGAAGGTCATCGGGCCCTTCGGCCTGGTCCCGGTCGGGGCGCGGCCGCAGGCGCTGAGCGCCAGGGCGGACAGCAGCACATGTCTGCGCGAAACCGGGATCATCGGCCGGTGCAAGCCTCTTCGTCCACGCCCCCGCCCGGACCCCCTCTGGACTAGCGCGCGGCGGCGGGGGCGTCAAAGCGGCGGTCTTGAACGGCCATTGGCGGCGCCCATCTAGGTCCGCGGAAGGTGCTGGATTTCCGGGCCTTCCGGACGCCCGAGCGAGGCCTGACCGGCTCGTAGACGGCGTCCTTCGCAACCTTGCTTGAAGAGAAGGATGTGCACATGCGTACGTTTGATTTCGCCCCCCTCTACCGCAGCGTCGTCGGCTTCGACCGGCTCGCCGACCTGCTGGAATCCGCGGCCACCGAGACGGCCTCCACCGGCTATCCGCCCTACAACATCGAGCGGACCGCCGAGAACGAGTACCGGATCGAGATCGCCGTGGCGGGCTTCCGCCCCGAAGAACTGAACGTCGAGGTCAAGGAAAACCTCCTGACCGTGCAGGGCCGCAAGGCGGCCAACGACGAGACCCGCCGCTACCTGCACCGCGGCCTCGCCGAGCGCAATTTCGAGCGCCGGTTCCAGTTGGCCGACTATGTTGTGGTCACCGACGCCAACCTGCAGGACGGCCTGCTGCAGCTCTCCCTCAAGCGCGAGCTTCCCGAGGCGCTCAAGCCGCGCCGCATCGAGATCGGCGTCGGCAAGGCGCCGCTGATCGAAGGCGAAGGCTCCGAACGGGCCGCGTAAGGCCTCGCTTGCCCTCCCCATTCATGGGGAGGGGGGACCACTCGCCGAAGAGCGAGTGGTGGGAGGGGCAAGCCGGTGCACTGCGCTTAGCTCGCCCCCTCCGTCAGCCGCTCTGCGGCGGCTGACACCTCCCCCGCTGCGCAGGGGAGGCAAGAGAATAGTGCGGCGCGGGGCGACCTGCGCCGCCTTTTTCCTGGCTAGTCGCTCAGGCCCCGCGCGGCGCGGCGCTGGGGTGACGTGAGCTCTATGCCGGCGAGCTTGGCGCCGCTCAGGTCGCAGCCCTTCAGGTCGGCGTCGCCGAGCAAGGCGCCGGTGAGGTCCGCGCCGGCCGCCATGGCCGAGCGCAGCCGGGCGCCGGTGAGCACGGTGGGCGTCGTGCGGCCGCCGCCGAGCGGCAGGGCGCTAAGCAGGGCGTTCTCCAGCGACGCCTTGGTGAGGTCCGCGCCGGTGAGCCGCGCGCCGCGCAGGTCGGCGTCCTTGAGGATGGCCCCGCGCAGATCGGAGGTCTCCAGGTCGGCGCCCTGCAGCTGGACGTCGGTGAGGTCGAGCCCCACCAGGCAGGCGCGCTTGGCGCTGAGCGCGGTGAGCCGCAGGCCTTTCAGCGCATCGCCCAGCGGCCGCAGGTCCTCGCCGTCGACCACGGCGCGCGCGCCCTGCTTGCCGCCGGAGCGGACCCACTGGTCGTGGCCGCGCAGCATCTCGGCCAGCTTGCCGGCCCGCGACACGCCGGCGCGGCTGGGCGCCTCCAGCGTCCCGTCGAGCTTGGCGCCCCGCGTCTTGGCCCCGGCCAGCCGCACCCCGGTCACCACCGCGCCCTTGAGGTCCGCCCCCTCCAGGTTGGCGCCGGCGACCACGGCGTTCTCCAGCAGGGCGCCGGACAGGTTGGCGTCCTTCAGGTTGGCGTCGGTCAGGGCCGCGCCTTTCAGCGAGCAGTCGGAGAAGTCGGCGCCGGCGGCGTGGACCCCGTCCAGGCGCGAGCGGTCCAGGGTCGCGCCGGTCATGGTGGCGCGGTCGATCTCGCCGCTGCGGGCCTCCTCGACCACCGCCGGGAAGCCGCGGCTGGGATGCGGCAGGGCGACCTTGCCCGGGCGCAGATCGACCTCGGTGAGGTCGGCGTTGGCCAGGTTCGCGCCCTGCAGGCAGGCGCCGCGCAGGTTGGCGCGGACCAGGATCGCGCCGCGCAGGTCGGCGCCGCGCAGGTCGCAGCCGGCCAGGTTGGCGCCGGTGAGCCTGGCCTCCGACAGCCGGGCGCCGTCAAACACCGAGCCGGCCAGGTCCGCGCCGGAAAGCTCACGGCCGGACAGGTCGAGGCAGGAGAAATCCACGAACGGCAGGGCGCAGCGCTTGCCCCCCGGCTGCCGCGCCACGAAGCGGGCGTGGGCCGAAAGGATCAGGTCGAGCTCGCCCGCGGTCAGCTTGCGGCGCCCCGGGAGGGCGGGCCTGGCCACTAGATCACTTCATCCAGGCCGCGGGCCCCGTGCCGCTTCACGCCGGTGAAATTGGTCTGCCGCAGCAGGGCGCCGCGGAAGTTGGCCCGGCTGACGTCGGCGTCGGTGAAGATCGCCTGGCGTAGGTCCGCCCCGGTCAGGTCGGCGAATTTCAGCGAAGCGCCGCTGAGGTTGCAGGGCAGCAGGCGGTCGGCGCCCAGCAGCAGCGGCCCCATCTGGGCCTCGCGCAGGTCGGCCCCGGCGAGCTTGGCGTTGACCAGGCGGGCCCCACGCAGGTCGGCGCGCCGCAGGTTGCAGCCCCGCAGGTCGGCGCCCTCCAGGTGGGCGCCCTGCAGCTGCACGCCCTCCATGTCGAGACCGTAGAAGATCGCGCCCTTGGCCGAGAGCGCCGTGAGGTTGAAGCCGCGCACGCTCTCCAGCCCCCGCAGGTCGGCCTTGTCGAAGGAGGACGGGCTGCCCTCCGCGCCGTCGGTCTCGCACCAGCGGGCGTGCTCGCGGATCAGGTGAGCGTTGTTCACCTGTTCGCCGGGCGTGAGGGTGACTTCGTCGGTGAGCGCGCCGGACAGGTTGGCGTCCATCACGTTCCAGGACAGCGTCTTGGCGCCCACCAGAATGGCGTCGCGCAGGTCGGCGCCGGCCAGGTCCGCGCCGGAAAGGTCCGCGCCTGAGAGGTTCGCGCCGCTCATGGAGGCGTGCTTCAGGTTGGCGCGGACCAGCTTGCAGTCCTTCATGATCGCATCGGTGAAGTCGGCGCGCATCGCCATGGCGCCGGACAGGCGCGAGCGCTCCAGGTTGGCGCCGGCGAGGATCGCGCCCTGCACGTCGCCGGCCGCGCCGCCAGGATTGGTCTCCACGCGGCGGAAGCCGTACTTGCGGTCGGCGGCGGCGAGCGCGCCTTCGCGGAGGTCGCATTCGAACAGGTCGGCGCCGGTGAGGTTGGCGTTGCGCAGGCAGGCGCCGCGCAGGTCGGCGCGCCGCAGGGAGGCTTCGGAGAGGTCCGCGTCCTGCAGATCGGCGCCGAACAGGTTGGCGTGGTCCAGGCGGGCGTGCACGAAGCGGCAGGAGGTCAGCATGGCGCCGGTGAAGTCGGCGTCGCAGAGGTTCTTCCCCGACAGATCCAGCCCCGTCAGGTCACACCAGGCGAACACCGCCCGCGCGCCGCCGGGCTTGGAGCTCCACAGGCGGTCGTGCTTGGCGCAGATGGCCTCGACCTCCGCCTGGTTGAGGCGGCGGACCACGAGGCTGTGCGCGGGCGCATGGGGCATGGCCACGGTTGGGGGGACCTCCTTCCTATGAAATGAGGCTAAGCCGACGCGATTAAGGATGGATTTCCAATATTTAGCGATCTCAAGGAACGATGTTCTTCGGATCGTAACCGACATAGAGCGAGCCGGCCTCGGCCGCCAGCAACCCCTGGTCTGCAGCGACGCCGGCTGCACGCAGGCGCGCCACGCCGCGGCCGGCCGCGAAGGGGGAGCGGTCCTCGCAGGCGATCACCACCCGCGCCACGCCCGCCGCCGCCAGCCGCTCGCCGCACGACGCCGCGCCGGA
>JAQGIX010000223.1 GCA_028290925.1 Phenylobacterium sp.
GCCGCACGGCCGCGGCCAGCGCCAGGCAGAGCGCCGCGCCCACCAGCGCCGGCCAGTGCCGCCGCGTCGCCCACTGCAGCTCGGCCCGCGCCAGCAGCACGAAGCCCGCGATGGTCAGGTTGGCGAACAGCACGTCGCGCCAGACGATGCCCTGGTAGATCAACAGCTGCGGGGTCAGGACCACCAGCACGGCCAGCGCCGCCGCCGCCCAACTCGCGCGCCGCCGAAGGCTGGGCAGCGACATGAGCGCGACGAACAGGAGGCCGCTGGAGGCGGCCACATAGAGCCCCGTCCCGGAGAGCAGATGGTCGAACCGGCGCAGCACCCAGGAGAAGGCGGCCGGCGCCCAGGTCTGGCGCACACCGGTGCGCGCCTCGTCCAGGGCGATCACGGAGTCGACCGACATGTGGCCCGGCAGATTGGCCGCCAGCGAGGCGAGCAGGCCAAGGATCAGCACCCAGCGGAACACCCGGGCCTTCAGCGCCTCGCCCTCACCGTCCCGCAAACCAGCCCCCTAAGCGTCGCCGACGTGGGCTAACTAAGGGGCGCCGTCGCGATTTGGGAAGCGGCAAAAATGGGCTGGTCGGGCGACGGCCGCGCCCTATGCTGGCGCGCCTTGGAATCGCCGGCGCGGGAGCCTTTGTATGGGGAGTGAGCACGCAGCCGCGGCGCCGAGCGTGCTTGCGCGATTCCCCAAGGCGCGGCCGGCGCTGACGCCGCAGATCCAGGCGATCTACCTCAGCCAGTACCAGGACAACCGCTCGGGCCGCACGCCTGCCGCGTCCGCCGCCCAGCAGCTGGAGCGCTGGATGCATCGCCGGGTGGCCGCCGACATCACCGGCGGCGCCGCGCGCGCCACCCTCGAGCTGGGCGCCGGCACGCTGAACCAACTGCCCTTCGAGCGCTTCACCACGCCCTATGACATCGTCGAGCCGTTCCGCGAGCTCTACGCCGACTCCCCCGAGCGCGGCCGGCTGCGCGACGTCTTCGCCGACATCGCCGAGGTCCCGCCGGAGCGCCGCTACCCGCGGATCACCAGCATCGCGGCGGTGGAGCACATGTGCGACCTGCCGCTCGTCCTGGCCCGCGTCGCCCGCCTGCTCGCCGACGGCGGCAGCTTCCGCGTGGCCTATCCCAGCGAGGGCGGCCTGCTCTGGCGGCTGGGCTGGATGGCCACCACCGGCCTGGAGTTCCGCCTGCGCCACGGCCTCGACTACGGCGTCCTGATGCGCCACGAGCACGTCAACACCGCCCACGAGATCGAGGTGTTGCTCAAGGCGCTGTTCGGCGAGGTGCGGATCAGCAGCTTCGGCCTCGGCCGGCAGCTGTCGCTCTATCGGTTCGCCGAGGCGCGAGGCCCGCGCCTGGAGACCGCCGCGGCCTGGGAACAGGCCTTTCACGCCCCGTCGCGTGTCACCTTGAGCGGCCGCCGGAAGCCAGTGGGATCGAGCAGCAGGTAGTAGATCCCGACCAGGGCTGCGAGGTCGAGGATGTAGAGGTAGCGGTAGTCGCAGGCGATGGTGATCACGAAGAAGCTCCCGGTCACCGCCAGCACCCCCAGCATCAGGGCGGCGATCGCCAGGTCCGCCGGCTGGCGCCGCCACAGCAGCAGTCCCGCCACGACCAGCGCCGCGAGCGCATAGGCCCAGTGCAGCTGGACCGGCGTGCCGATGTACCAGGTGTCGTAGTTGGTCAGCTGCTGGTCGGCCCTGGAGTAGCGGTGGGCGATCCCCAGCGGCGCCATCTTGCTCGCCGGAGCGTCGACGCCCGTGTAGATCGGCAGGCAGCGGTCGGCGTTGGGCGACAGGAACAGCCAGCTGAAATCCATCCAGCGCATGCGCAAATAGAGGTCCGGCCGCCTAAGGATCAGGTCAAGCCACTGACGGCGGGCCACGTCGTTGGGGATGGCGTTCAGGGCCGAGCCCACGACCGGGTCGCGATCGATCCAGTCGATGCGGTCCGGCGACCAGTTGATCGGCCCGCGCGTGCGGATGATCTCGACCTCACGCGGATTGACCGCTTCGATGTCGGAGAGCCGATAGGTCCGATCGAGGCTGACGGCGCCCAGCAGGTCGTAGTTCTGGACGATGCGGACCCCTTCCTTCAGCGCCCCCTCCGGCGCGCCGAAGGCCGGCACCGCCACCACGGTCAGCAGCTGGATCAGGGCGGTCAGCGCCAGGAGGCCGCCGCCGGCCCAGAGCGCGCCGCGCCGCCAGTTCCCGCGGCTGGCCACCCAGCCCAGGGCCAGCGCCGCCACGATCGGAACCAGGATCCCGTTCTGGCGGACCATGCTGGCCACCGAGAACAGCACCACCGCCCCGGCCAGCCACAGCCAGCGCGACGGCCTCATCTCCCACCGCGCGAAGGCCCGGGCCAGGCAGACGCTGGCCCCGATCGCGGTGTTGGCGAAGGCGATGTCCTTCCAGACGATGCCTTGATAGATCAGAACCTGCGGCGTCAGGGCCATCAGGGCGGCGAACACCACGCCCAGCCAGCTCACCCGCCCGCGCACCGCCGCCAGTCCCGCCAGGCTCGCGAAGAACAGCAGTCCGCTCGCCGCCACATAGAGCGCCGTGCCCGGGATGATCGCGTCGAACACGCCAAGCAGCCAGGCGTAGATCGCCGGACCCCAGGTTTCGCGGACGTGGAAATGGCCTTCGTAGAGCTGGGCCACCGAGTCGTAGGAGAGATGCCCCGGGAGGTTTGCGCCCAGCATCAGGAGCAGGCCGCCGGCCAGCACGACGCGCAGCGCCTGCGGCGCGCTGATGATCGGCGGATGCCTGGTCATTCCCCCACTCGAGCCGGCCTCGTGGGGGCGTTGGTAGGATGCGTCCCGGCCGTTGAGAAGCCCCAATCTCCGGCCGCCTTGGCCGGCCCGGCCAATCATGGTGAGTTGCGGCCATGACCCCAGATGGGACTTTGGGCGGGCTCGTCCTCAAGCCGACCGGCGTGACGCCGCGCCAGATCGACGCCTACGCCGGGCTGCTGGGTCGCGTGTTCGGGGAGACGGCGAAGTTCAGCCCCGAAGCCATCGCCTGGCGCTACCGCGACAATCCCTCCGGCCAGGTGGTCGGGACCGACGCCTGGGACGGCGAGCGGCTGGCTGCGCACTATGTGACCTGCCCCACCGAAGCCCTGATCGACGGGGCGCCCATGAAGGGCCTGTTGTCGCTGAATACCGCCACCGATCCCGACTACCAGGGCCGCGGCCTGTTCACCCGGCTGGCGGAGGCGACCTACGAGGCCGGGCGCGCGGCCGGCTACGGCTTCGTGATCGGCGTCGCCAACGCCAATTCGACCCCCGGCTTCCTGCGCCGCCTGGCCTTCCAGCACGTGGCGCGCCTGCAGGCCGGCGTACTGGCCGGCGTCCCCCGGCGCTTCGAGCCCGCCGCGCTGCACTACCAGGGCGACTGGCGCGGCGACCTCCTGGCCTGGCGGCTGGCCAATCCCGCCGGCCGCTACATGCCCGCCCACCACGGCGAGCTCACCGGCGTCTGGTCGGCGACCCACCTGCCGCTGGTCTATTGCGGGGCCTTCCTGGCCGGACATTCGACGGCCGTTCCGCCCAGGCGCGCGCCCCCGCTCGGCGCGACCCTGTTCATCGGCCTGGAGCCGCGCTTGCGGTTGGCCAAGGGTGGGTTCCTGCCGATTCCCGAGCGCTTGCGGCCCTCGCCGCTGAACCTCATATGGCGGCCGCTGTCGGACGCCGCGCCGCGCGAGCTGCGGCCCGACGCCGTGGCCTTGAACTTCCTCGATTTCGATCCCTATTGAGCCATGGCCGTCGTCTACATCCTCGCCCACTTCGATGACGAGTACTGCGCCCTGCCGCTGATCAAGCAGCGCGTGCGCCAGGGCCTCGACCAGCGCTTCCTCTATGTCGCCGACTACCATGACGCCGAACTCACCCGCACGCGCTTCGCCGAGACCCGGGCGCTGCTGGCCCACGTGGGCGTCGAGCCCGCCCACGCGCTCCACGTGGGCGTGGGCACAGGCGCGCTGGACGGCTCGGTCTATCGGCATCTCGACACGGCCTTCGCCGCGCTGAGCGCCGCCGTCGCCGAGATCGGCCCCATCGAGCGATTCGCCTGCACCGCCTGGGAAGGCGGCCACATGGACCACGACATGTGCGCCATGATGACTTCCAGGCTCGCCGGTGCGCACGGCGGCGCTCCCGTCGACCAGATCAGCCTCTACAACGGCCCGGGCCTCGCGGGGCCGCTGTTCCACGGCGGCTCGCCGCTGCCGGAGAACGGGCCGGTGACCAAGGTCCCGCTGACCGCGGCCGAGTGGTCGACCTGGATGGCCGAGGTGCGCTTCTTCCCCTCCCAGACCAAGACCTGGCTGGGGCTGTGGCCGGCGATGTTCTGGAACTACGCCCGGCGTGGCTTCGGCTACCAGGGCCTCGACCCGAGCCGCATCGGCGAGCGGCCGCACGCCGGGTCGCTGTTCTACGAGCGGATGTTCAAGGTCCCCTACGCCGACGTCCGCGCCGCCGCCGAGGCCTTCGGCCAGCAACGCGATCAGGTGCGCGCCTGACCCTGCATGATCACCACGAAGCCGACCATCATCAGGGCGTAGCCGGCGGCGAAGCGCCAGCCGATCGGCTCCTTGAACACCAGCCAGGCGATCAGCGGCACCAGGCCTGAGCCCAGGATCGAGAAGACGTAGGCCGTCGACAGCGGCACCCGCGTCAGGATGTAGAACCAGAACAGCGCCGTCAGGCCGTACCAGGCGAAGGCGCCGATCAACGGTCCGTTGCTGATCAGCCGCACGACGATGTTGCCCGAGAGCTTCTCGTTATACTGGGCCGCCCATTTGAACAGCGTCTGACCGATCGGCAGCGCCACCGAAAAGCCGGCGCAGAGCGCAGCCTCCTTCCAGGTCACCATCGCCTCACGACTCCTGCGATTCGAGCCGCGCGACGGTGCGCAGATAGGGGTGGATCGGCCGGATTGGCACGTTCAGGACGTCGAAGTTGACCGCCTGCAGCAGCAACTGGGCGCCCAGGATGATCGGCAGGGCGGCGGCCATGACCACGCCGGCCGAGGCCACCTGCCCCGGAACCCGGGTCGAGACGTAGTGGGCCGCGTAGCCCAGGCCGAACAGGATGCCGAACATGCCGAACACCAGCTCCAGGCTGGCCGCGTTGAAATCGCGCACGAAGTACTGGCCGAGCACCCGCTGGATGAAGTTGCGCAGGTGCTTCAGCGCGAACGGCCCGACGATGGCGCTGATCCTGAGGTTCGACACCTCGTCGGCGTAGCGGGCCGGGATCGGCACGTCGCGCACCACCGCGCGCAAGGTGGCGAGGTGATAGAGCAGATCGGTCTCGAAGAAGAAGCGGCGCGAGACCCGCTTCTCCATCACCAGCCGGGCCACCGTCGATTCGATCGCCGTGTAGCCGTTGGTCGGATCGAAGATGTTCCAGTAGCCGGTGGAGACCTTGGCGGCGAAGCTCAGGACCGCGTTGCCGAACACCCGCACCATCGGCATGGCCCGCAGGTGGCTGACCGAGGTGAACCGGTTGCCCTTGGCGTAGTCCGCCTCGCCCAGCAGGATCGGGGCCACCAGCTGGCCCATGTAGCCGAGGTCCATCTGGTCGTCGCCGTCGACCTTGACCAGGATCTTGCCGCCGCGCCGGGCGGCCTCGGCATAGCCGGCGAGCACCGCCCCGCCGACTCCCTGGTTCCTGGCCAGCCGCACCACCACGATGCGCGGATCCCTGGCCTCGGCCTCGATGAAATCGCCGGAACCCTCCGGGCAGGCGTCGTCGACGCAGACGATCCCCTCGACCCAGGCCGGGCTCTTCTCGATCACCCGCAGGATGTGCGCCTTCACCTTGAAGCAGGGGATCACCAGCCAGACCCCGGCGCCCTCCAGGCTCAGGTCGCCGGGGCGCACAGCCTGGCGCCGCCGCTCGATCTGGGGCGGCCCGCCGCGCGCGAGCTGGTCGATGGACGTCATCCGCTAGCCGGTTTCCTTCAAGGGGTTGGGCTAACACGGAAGCCCGGACGCTGGCAAAGCGGCGGCTCGGCCCGCGCTGGGGCGCGGCGAGGCGTCGTCCTTGCGCCGCCGAATCCCGCCTGTTACCCACGGCCCCTACCTGCTGGAGAGTGTATGGACACCGCCACCCACATGTTGCGGACCGGACGGCGCGGCGCGCTGTTCGAGATCGACATGGGCTTTCGGGACTTGCGGGCCTCGTTCCAGCGAATCGGCCTCGCCTGGTCGCTGGCCTGGCACGACGTGGTCTCGCGCTACCGCGGATCGATCCTGGGGCCGTTCTGGATCACGCTGTCCATGGGCCTGATGGTGGCCGGCATCGGCCTCCTGAACGCCCGCCTGTTCAACGCCTCGCTGCACGACTTCATCCCCTTCGTGGCCATGGGGATCGTGTTCTTCGGGGCGATCTCGGGGATCATCAACGAGGGCTGCGACACCTTCGTCCAGGCCTCGAGCATGCTCTCCCAGACCTCGCTTCCGATGTTCACCTTCGTCTGGCGCACGGTGTTCCGCAACGCCATCAACCTGGGCCACAACCTGGTGATCATCGTCGCGGTGCTGATCTACTTCGGCTACTGGCGGACCATGAACCTGCCGGTGGCGGTGCTGGGGCTCCTGTTCCTGTTTGTCAACGCCGCCTGGGCCGGCATGCTGGCGGCCATCGCCTCGGCGCGGTTCCGCGACATCCCGCAGATCGTCATCTCCGTGATGCAGTTCGCGATCTTCATGACGCCGGTGTTCTGGCAGCCCTCGCGGCTGGGGGCCAACCACGCGATCCTGGAGTTCAACCCTTTCAACCACATGCTGGAGGCGGTCCGCGCCCCGCTGATGGGCGAGCAGGCGGCGCCGCACACCTATGCCTTCCTGGCCCTGATGGCGGTGATCGGCTGGACCCTCACCTTCGCGGTCTTCACCCGCACCCGGCGCAGGATCGTCCACTACCTATGAGCCATCAGGTCTCGATCTCGGTCACCGACCTTTCCATCCGGTTCCCGGTCTACGGCGTCGACGCGAAGTCGCTGAAGAAGCACCTGGCCCGCGTCACCGTCGGCGGCCGGCTGGGCTCCTCCCTGGCCGGGGCGACCGAGGTCACGGCGCTGTCCAACGTCAACCTCAAGCTCCGCGCCGGCGACCGGCTGGGCCTGATCGGCCACAACGGCTCGGGCAAGACCACCCTGTTGCGCGCGCTCTCGGGAGCCTACGAGCCCGACGAGGGGACCATCGACGTCCACGGCCGGATCGCCGCCCTGCTGGACCTGGGGCTGGGCATCGATCCCTCGGCCACCGGCTACGACAACATCCGTCTGCGCGGCCGCATCGCGGGCCTCTCCTCCAAGGAGATCGACTCGCGGATGGACGAGATCGGCGACTTCACCGGCCTTGGCCCGTTCCTCGCCATGCCGGTGAAGACCTATTCGGCCGGCATGCAGGCCCGCCTGGCGTTCGCCGCGGCGACCGCCGTGGAGGCCGACGTGCTGTTGATGGACGAATGGATCGCCGTGGGCGACGCCGACTTCCAGAAGCTCGCCCACAAGCGGCTGCTGAAGCTCGTGGAGCGCGCCGGCATCCTGGTGCTGGCCTCCCACGACCTCGACCTGCTTCGGCTCTACTGCAACAAGGTCATGCGGCTGGAGGGTGGGACCGCCTCCAAGGTCACCGACATCCGCAAACTGGAAGAGCTGCTGGCGGCCTGATACCCAAGGAGCTTGGTCGGCGGGGCAGCCTTGGACGTCATCTTCACCATCGTCTCGCGGAACTACGCGGCCCAGGCCGCGACGCTGATGCGCAGCCTGGCGGCCGCCGAGCCCCACGCCCGGCGCGTGGTGATCGCCACCGACGGCCCGATCCCCAGCCTCGAGGCCCTGGCCGAGGTGATCGGCGCCGACGAGCTGGGCGCCCCCTTCGCGGCGATGAGCGTCTATTACGACGCCCTGGAGCTCAACACGGCGGTGAAGCCCTACGCTTTCCGCCGCCTGCTCGGCGAAGCCGGCTCGGTCACCTACCTCGACCCCGACACCTACGTCTTCCGGCCCCTGGGCCAGGTGCGCCAGGCCCTGGCCGCCGCCGAGCTGGCGCTCACCCCGCACCTCACCCGGCCGTTGACCGGCGAGGCCATGCCCAACGACCAGGCGATCCTGCGCTCGGGGGTCTACAACCTGGGCTTCATGGCCGCCCGCGCCACGCCGAAGGTGCTGGCCCTCATCGACTGGTGGGCGGAGCGCTGCCGCTTCGACTGCCGGGTGGACTTCGAGGCCGGCCTGTTCACCGACCAGCGCTGGATGGACCTCGCGCCCGGCTTCGTCGACGCGTTGGCGATCCTGCGCGATCCGGGCCTCAACCTCGCCTACTGGAACCTCGAGGGTCGCACCGTGGCCAGGGGCGCCGGCGGCTGGACCGTGGACGGCCAGCCGCTCGGCTTCTTCCACTTCTCCGGCTTCGATCCGGCCCGGCCGGACATGCTCTCCAAGCACCAGGACCGGGTGCGCCTGGCGGACGGCTCGCCGCTGGCCGAGCTCCTGGCCGACTACGCCAAGGCGCTGCTGGCCAATGGCCACGCCGAGGCCAGCGCCACGCCCTACGCCCACGGCCGCTTCGCCTCCGGCCAGCCGGTCAGCAAGGCCATGCGCCGGCAGGCGCTGGCCGCGGCCCGCGCCGGCGAGGATTTCAGCGCCGGCCTCTCGGCGCGCAGCGAGGCCCGCCTCGCCGCGAAGGCCG